>CAZOOH010000028.1:0-13284 GCA_964581375.1 uncultured Muribaculaceae bacterium | reverse complement strand
ACATTAAATATTTTCTCTTTTCCCTCTCTAGATATAGCCACTTTGATCTTTTCGCCGGGGCGATATTTAGAGATTTGTTCTTGAACAGATGGTGAAGAGTTTACAGGAATACCGTTCAATGAAATTAATACATCATTTTCCTTAATTCCTGCCATATCGGCAGCTCCTCCTTTAACTACTTCTGCAATATAAACTCCTTTAACTTCCTTAATGTTTTTCTCTTTTGCCAAATCACTGTCAATATCTTGCATAGAAATACCTAACATTGCTCTTTTGACAGATCCAAATTTTATAAAATCCTCAACTACTTTTTTCACAATCGTCGATGGCACTGCAAATGAATAACCAGTATAAGAACCTGTTCTGGAGGCAATCGCTGTATTGATTCCCACTAGTTCACCTTTTGTATTTATTAATGCACCTCCACTATTTCCCGGATTAACAGCTGCATCTGTTTGAATAAAAGCTTCTATCTTAAATTCCCCATCTGCCGAAGGCATACTTCTGGCTTTGGCACTTACTATACCTGCAGTAACCGTGGATCTTAAATTATATGGATTACCTATTGCCAGAACCCACTCTCCCAATCGTAAAGAATCTGAACTTCCGAATGTCATAAAAGGCAAATTCTTCTCCTCAATCTTAAGAAGCGCAACGTCGGTAACAACATCACTTCCAACAAGTTTTGCTTTATAAGAAGTATTATTTTCAAGCATAACTGAAATCTCATCTGCCCCAGATACAACATGATTATTTGTAACAATGTAACCATCAGAAGTTATAATTACACCTGATCCGGTTCCCATTTGCTCTCTAGGCATTCTTTCAGGTGAATAGCCGAAAAAAAAGTCTAAAATTGAGTATTGATCTTCGGTGCCTCTTTTTAAAACTTTAACATGAACTACTGACTTAACAGCGTTTTCGGCAGCATAGGTAAAATCGGGGAATTGTTCTCCCGTAAGACTAACATTCTGAACCGGAAGTTGTGAATTAGATGAAAATTTTGAATTTGAATTCTTTTCGGTGAGTTTTACTACTGTTAATGCTGTCACGCCACTCACCAGGACAGTAAACAATGTAAATAATAGAATCTTTTTCATATTTTTCTTATAATTTTTTCAGAAAATCCTAAAATCAAATTATATGCCATATCGTATTTTTGCTATATTTGTAAAAAATATGGAGATATGAAATTTGTAGTTTCAAGCGCCGAGCTATTTGCTCGTTTATCATCGGTATCAAGAGTTATTTCTTCGAAAAATACTTTACCTATTCTGGATAATTTTTTATTTGTCCTAAAAAATGGCAATCTGACAATTACAGCAACAGATTTGGAGACCACATTATCGGCACAACTCCAGATTTCGGACACCATCGAAGAGGGCGAAATCACAATCCCTGCAAAATTACTTGTAGATTCACTAAAGGAATTTAATGATATGCCTCTTACATTTTCAACTGTTGAAAGTAATTCTACGGTTGAGATTACCTGGCTTAACGGAAGTGCTCAATTGCCTTATACTTTATCTGATGATTATCCGGCACCTCCAGAACTTTCGGAAATTCAAACAAAACTATCAATTCCTGCTGCTTCACTATTGGAGGGAATTAACAGAACATTATATGCTACTGCAGAAGAGGAGTTAAGACCGGTTATGAATGGAATTTTCTTCGATATTGATGTAAATTCTTCTACACTGGTTGCTTCTGATGCTCATAAACTTGTTTGTTACACAAGACATGATATAAAAGCCGATAATAAATCTTCTTTTATTTTACCTAAAAAACCGGCAACCATTTTAAAAAACATATTAGCTAAAGCAGAAGAGGAGGTCAAAATAACTTTTGACAATAAAAATTCATATTTTGAATTTGAAACTTTCGTTTTGGTTTGCAGATTAGTTGAGGGTAATTATCCGGCATATAAATCAGTTATTCCTAAGAATAACTCCAATAAAATGCTTATCAGTCGTCAGGATTTACTTAACAGCTCAAGAAGAGTCGCTGTTTGTTCAAATCAGGCAAGTAGTCAAATTAAATTAAAAATTTCTAATAATCAATTAGTTATTTCGGCTCAAGATATAGATTTTTCAATTGCAGCTCATGAAAGGCTAAGCTGTCAGTACGACGGAGAGGAAATGGAGATTGGATTTAAATCTACTTTTCTCATTGAAATTCTAAGTAATATTTCGGCTTCAGACATTAGTTTCGAATTTTCGGACCCTGCAAGAGCAGCTCTAATAATTCCTGCAGGTTCAGCGGACAACAACGAAGAGATTCTTGCACTGATAATGCCTATGATGCTTGGTGCATAAAACATATTTGATGCAATTAAATCTTAAAAATCCTCTGTTGTTTTTCGATATCGAAAGCACAGGGCTCAGTGTAGCAACCGATAGAATTGTTGAGATATCGGCTGTAAAAATAATGCCAAACGGCGATCAAGAGATAAAGACAAGAAGACTGAATCCGACAATACCTATTTCGCCGGAAGCGCAGGCCATCCATGGGATTTCAAACGAAGATGTTGCAAATTGTCCTACATTCAAGGAAGTTGCTAAGAGTTTAGCTAATTGGATGTCTGGATGCGATTTCGCAGGCTACAATTCTACAAAGTTTGATATACCTATGCTTGCAGAGGAGTTTATCCGGGCAGGAGTAGATTTTGATTTTAGAAAACGGAAGCTTGTCGATGTCCAAAACATATTTCATAAAATGGAACAAAGGACTCTTGGAGCAGCATATAAATTCTATTGTGGGAAGGTATTAGAAAATGCTCATTCTGCAGAAGCCGATACAATTGCAACTTATGAGATATTGATGGCGCAACTCGACAGATACACAGATCTTAAAAACGACATTCAGTTTTTGGCTGAATTTTCCACAAAGAACAGAAACCTTGATTACGCGGGTGCTGTAGTTTTAAATGAGAATGACGTACCAATTTTCAATTTTGGGAAACATAAAGGAAAATCAGTTGAAAGTGTTTTTAACAGAGATGATCCTAACTACTACTCATGGATGATGAGTAAAGATTTCACACTTGATACGAAAAATGTCCTAACGGAATTAAAACTCAGATTTAATCCCAAGCTTCTGTGAATATATTTATATTCAAAAATAGTTCGAATCATTTTTACAACAAACAAGACGGTTGTTTGGTATTAGAGAATTTTCACTTTTTCAAACCCGATTTTGTAACAAATCTATCATATACTGCAGCACTGGCAATTAAAATTACTAAATCTGGAAAATATATTAAGCCTGAATTTGTATCTCGGTATTACAGTTTTTACGGCACAGCAATTAATTTATATTTAACAGATTACATTAAAGAAGCTAATGAAGAGTATCTCTCATTTTTTAAATCTTCATTATTTGACAGAAGCACATTTTTAAAAAAGAATGAAAACAACCAAATTGTCGAACAAATTGGCAATAAAATACTTATATCAAAAGAGTTTAGTAATAAAATATTTGAACTATCTAAATTTGCGACGCTTAAATCGGGAGATCTGATATTATTTGAAATTTCTGAACATATTGAATTTAATAATCAATCTTCAAAAATTGGTTACTCTGCTGATAGCTTAGAGTTTCCTGAAGTTTTAATTGATTGAGCTGCACTGTAGCCGGCTAAGGCTCCAGTAGAAAAAGCAATTTGAAGATTGTATCCGCCTGTATCGCCATCCAAATCAATTATTTCTCCGGCGAAGTACAAATTATCGCACAATTTTGATTTCATATTTTTCGATATGATTTCATTTAATTCTACCCCACCTGCAGTAATAACAGCGCGTTCATAAGATGTAAAATTTGAGATATCCATTTTCCATGATTTTAATGATTTAGCAAGTGTATTCGAAAAATCTTGCTTGAGAAGCTTACATCTTATATTCGGTTGTATTTTCAAATACTTTAAAAATGGATTTATTAGTTGAGATGGCAGATATCCTCTTAAAAGTGTTTCCAAATTCTTGTTTTCAAATTCTAAAATATCGTTATTAATTCTATTCGTAAGCTTATTAACATCCAATGCGCTTTTTAAATCTATTTCAACAGATACTTTATCTTTATTAATTAATGCCTTTACAGCTTTACGACTGATTCTTAACCCTAATGGTCCTTCAAGACCATTGTCTGTAAAATCAATGTCTCCAAACTCGTTTTGAACTATATTCCCAGAAATTAACAATCTAAGAGAGCAGTTTCTAAGATGAAGACCTACCAATTCAGTGTTATAATCTGATGGCATTAATGCTGTTAGTGATGGAAAACATTCACTGATATTATGACCTAAACTTTTTGACAAATGATAACCTTCGCCTGTAGATCCTGTAAGAGGATATGATAGACCTCCTGTTGCTATTATATAATTATTGGCACTTAATTTAAATTCATCATTGCCTTTTTGACAGGTAATTGAATCAATTCTTCTATTTGAAAAATTTATTGTTTTTACACTCGTATTTAAATTTATTTCAACTTTTAAATTTGAAAGATAATTTTCTAACTTTTCTACTACTTCTCGAGCCCGACCGGATTCTGGATATACTCTTTCGCCCCTTTCAATAATCGTTTTCAAGCCTATTCTTTCAAAAAAGGAAATTGTGTCGGTATTAGAAAAATTATAAAAGGCTGATTTCAGAAACATATTTTTAGGGAAAATGTGAGTAGAAAATTCATCCCATGGTCGCATATTGGTAATATTACATCGTCCTTTACCTGTTATTCGAACTTTTCTTCCAAGTTTTTCCATCTTTTCGATTAACAAAACAGAAACTCCGCATTCGGCTGCTTTTGCTGCAGCCATCATACCTGATGCACCTCCTCCAATAACTATAATATCTTTACGTTTCATATGACAAAGAAACTAAATTTTATTAGTTTTGCCTCAAATATCCAAAATGAATAAATATCTTTTTTTAAATATAATTTGTTTAATTATAATTCTATCCGGTTGTTCTAATAATAGTTCCAGAACTTCTATGGAAAAAGGAACGAACGAATATGCAACCTATTTTAAAATAACTGAGAATGAAAAGGATACGACCATAGAAGTAAAAGAAAAACTGTATGATAACTCAGATGATTTCAACTCGTATTTTTTGACGTCTAACTTTGATTTTTTTAACAAAAGAGGTATTAGCCAAAATGTGATAAAAATACCCTTAAAAAGAGTAATTTGTATGTCGACGGGACACGTTGCTTATCTTAATACACTTGGCGAGATTGGATCGATTATAGCAGTATCCGGAAGTAAATATATCAACAATGAACAGATTATTGATCTAATTAAGCAAAACAAAATCGCAGATGTCGGATATGAAAGCTCACTTAATTATGAATTAATTCTATCGCTTAAACCCGATATGATTTTCACTTATGGAGTATCCGGAGAAAACAACTCTTACATAGACAAACTCCGTCAGTTGGGAATACCGGTGCTTGTTCTTGGAGATTTCAACGAAAATCACCCTCTAGGCAAACTTGAATATCTAAAACTTTTTGGAGCACTTTTTTCTAAACAACACATTGCAGATTCAATTTTTAATGCAAAAAAAACTTCGTACCTGGAAATTAAAGATAAACTTTCGAAAATTGAGAAAAAACCTAATGTTTTACTAAATGCCCCATGGAAAGAGACATGGTATTTACCCGGAGCCGATAGTTATATGACAAAATTAATAAATGATGCAGGTGCTAATGTATTAGGAGCAAAACCAAATACAAGCATCTCCGGTTCTTCTAATATTGAAGAAGTATACAGATTATCATTATCTGCCGACTATTGGCTTAATCCAAATAGTTATAATACTATTAAATCTCTTAAGCAGGCCTTACCTCTGTTTAACAATATTAAAGTCGTAAAAGAGGGAAATATATATAATAACATAAAAAAAATCACCTCCTCAGGTGGAAGTGATTTTTGGGAAAACGGAGTCATTGAACCTGAAATTATCTTAATGGATTTGGCAAAGATTTTCCATCCGGATATGTTTGTCGATCATGAGTTCCGATATTATATAAAATTAAGTAATTAATATACTTTAGGCTCTTCAATTCCTTTTAGAACATTATAACCGTTTTTCGCAAGTGCACCCATCTCATCTTCTCCAGGATAGATAAATACCGGAGCAATAAATTCAATATACTCCTTTATATTATTCATTAATCCTTTATTATTTGCAATACCTCCCGTTAAAAGGATTGCATCTGCCTTGCCTTTTAAAACAGCAGCCATTGAGCCAATAGTTTTTGCGATATTATAAGCAAAAGCATCGGAAATAAGTTTAGCTTTTTCATCGCCTTCATTGACTCTTCTCTCAACTTCATAAAAAGCGTTAGTTCCCAGATGTGCTACTACACCGCCCTCACCTATCAGCATTTTTTTTACTTGAGGATAAGTATATTCTCCTGAAAAACAAAGCTTTGCCACATCATGGGCTGGTAATGTACCTGATCTTTCGGGAGAAAATGGTCCCTCTCCGTCCAGAGCGTTATTAACATCAATAATTGAGCCTTTACAGTGTGCACCAACTGAAACACCTCCACCCAAATGTGCGACTATAAGGTTCATTTCATCGTACTTTTTATTCTGTGTTGCTGCATGCATTTTGGCAATTGCTTTCTGATTAAGAGCATGGAATATTGATCGTCTTTCGAAAAGTGGATGTCCTGCAACTCTGGCAATTGGGATTAACTCATCGACAACTACAGGATCGGCAATAAATGCTTTGCAACCCGGCTCGGCATCTTCAGATAAATTTTTGGCAATAAGACCACCGAGATTACTGGCGTGTTCTCCTCTTTTTGCCTCTAGAAGATCCTTAACCATTGCATCGTTTACTTCATAAACTCCGGAACGTACAGGTTTAAGGATTCCTCCCCTTCCGACTATTACAGACATTTTAGAAACAGAGAAACCATTCTCTTTCAGAGTAGTTTCTATTGCATCTTTTCTAAAATGGTACTGATCTGATATTTTATCGAATTTTGAGATTTCTTCGGCAGAATGTTGAATACTTTTTACGAAAATCTGGGTTAAATCATCATAAACTGCAATCTTGGTTGAGGTAGATCCAGGATTAATTGCTAAAATTAAACTCATAAACTATTTTGCGGTTAGAGCTGCCAGAGCTATTGAATTTAGTTTGGTGTCTATACTATCGGCACGGCTCGATAAAACACATGGTGCCTTTGCTCCTGCAACCATTGCAGCCTGCTTAGATCCATCTGTAAACTGAGCATTGGTTTTATAAAATACATTTGCTGATTCAATGTTAGGAAATACCATACAATCAACATCACCTGCAACAGGACTATTGAATTTCTTAACTAATGCGGCTTCTCTGGAAATTGACAGGTCTAATGACATTGGTCCATCAACTATACAACCGGGAATTTGCCCTCTGTCGGCCATTTTGGAAATAATTGCTCCATCTACACAAGCTTGCATACCAGGAAGCATCTGCTCTGTTGCTGCGATAATAGAAACTTTAGGGCGCTCTATTCCAAGTGCTTGAGCAGTTTGAACAACATAATTCGTAATAGCAATTTTTTGGGTCAAATCAGGTGTAGGTATAACTGCTATATCACTTACTACTAATAATTTATGATATTTAGGAATAAAAATTACAGATACGTGGCTCAAAATAGCTTTCGGAGGAAGTAATCCTCTCTCTTTATTCAGAATTGCTCTCATGTATTTGTCTGTACTGCAAAGTCCCTTCATTAAAATATCTCCCTCTCCCTGATTTATTAAATCGACAGCCATTGTCACAGCTCTGATTTCATCTTCAATTGGCACTATTCTGAAGATATGTGGATCAATTTTTTCGTGCGCACAAACTTTACGAATCATCTTTTCGTCGCCAACAAGTGTCGCTTCAACAATTCCTGCTTCGACAGCCAGTCTGGCGGCATGTATTGTGTGATCGTCAACTGCCCATGCAGCTACTAGTCTTTTTTTTGGTTTTGACCTTAACTGATCAAATATCTGATCAAAATTTGTTATCATATGATTTTTATATTTTTTTTGTTAAAAGCATTGTATCTCTTGCTATTACTAATTCCTCATTTGTGGAGATAGTTGCCATTATGACTTTTGAATCAGGCTCAGTTAATATAACATCTTTCCCGCGAACTCCATTGTTCGCCTTCTTGCTGAATTTCATTCCCAAAAAATCGAGATTTGTACCGATTGCTTCTCTGATATTTGGATCATTTTCTCCAATTCCGCCTGTAAATACTATTAAATCGACACCGTTCATTGCAGCCATATATGAACCAATATATTTTAGAACTTTATATTCAAACATTTTTAATGCTAATATTGCTCTGGAGTCTCCTTTTGCAGCTGCATTTTCGATATCTCTTGCATCGGATGATTGACCAAATATTCCGAGGAATCCACTCTTTTTATTTAAAACAGAATTTACTTCGGTTGCATTAAGTTTTTCTTTATCCTGAAGGTAAGTAACTATCCCGGCATCAATATCGCCGCATCTGGTACCCATTATCACTCCTTCAAGCGGTGTAAAGCCCATAGATGTATCGATTGATTCACCATTTTTAATTGCAGTAATAGACCCACCGTTTCCAAGATGACATGTTATTATTTTAGATTTTTCGAACTCCAATCCTGCTAGAGTACATGCTTTTTGAGCAACATATTTATGACTTGTACCGTGGAATCCGTAACGACGTATTTTATGTTGTTTATAATACTCATAAGGAATTGCATACATGAATGCATGTTCAGGAATTGTCTGATGAAATGAAGTGTCAAATACGGCAACTTGAGGAACACCAGGTAATAATGAGCTGATTGCATTTATACCGGCCAAATTCGCCGGGTTATGCAGTGGTGCAATTTCGGAGCAAATATCGATTTTCTTAATGACGTCATTATCGACTAATGTGCTTTTGCTGAAAAACTCACCTCCGTGAGCTACTCTATGACCAATAGCATCTATATCATTTAAACTTTTAAGAACTCCCCTGTTTTCATCTGTTAAAGTATCAAGTACTAATTTAATACCAATCTTGTGATTGGGAATCTCAGTTTCAAGTTCATACTTATCTTTTCCATCGGCTTTGTGAGAGAGGATAGCCGTATCCAACCCGATTCTTTCAACAATCCCTTTTGAAAGTAAATTAAAATCAGATTCAGAACTCATATTCAGAACCTGGTACTTAATAGAAGAGCTCCCGCAGTTTAATACAAGAATTATCATAAAAAAATTATAGATTTCAATAAAAAGAACAAAATATTATACAAATGTACTAAGTTTTTACCTAAAATAGTTCTATTAAATAAGTTTTTTATAAATTAATCGTCGAATTTTTAATTGAAGGATTGTGGAGGGAGAACGGAACTATAAACTTGGTATAAAAGAGAAATCACCTGTTGCATTATATTCTCTTTATTTCATTGCTGGATGTCTTATCGGGAGTGTAATTATTATTCACCTTTCGACAATATTTTTCACACTAATAATTTTCATTTTAGTTATACTCTTACGTTTTTTGATATTTGAAGATTTCTCGGGGAACGCACTAATTTATTACTTTAAAACAACATTTTTTCTATTAGGATTATTTGGCTTTTCACTTCAAAAGTCAAGACCAGAATATATGTGCGACAACATAAATTGTGATTTGATTTCAATAGTAATTCCGATTTTAGAAAAGCCTGTTTACAAAGGGCAGTTTTATGTTGTTAGTTCTTCGCTTAATAATTCTGCCAGACGCTTCACAGTCAGGACAAAAGAAAATATGTTTTTTCAGAATATTTCATTTGGAGATACACTGAAAATAACAGTAGCTTCAAATAAATTAAAAATTGATGATTTTGGAAATTATAACCTTTTTATTAAAAAAGGGGATTATAAAATTAAAAAAATTCAAAATAGAAAATTGCTTATTTCACTTCTATTGTTCAGAGAAAATATTTCTACAATTGTAGACAAAAAAATTGCAAAAAGCGAAAACAGAGAGATTTTTAAAGCATTAATTCTGGGAATAAAATCCGGAATTCCTAAAAGGATTACGAATAACTATTCAACTGCAGGAATTATGCACATGCTGGCAATTTCGGGTATGCATACAGGGTATATATATTCAATTTTGCTTGTATTACTTTCTTTTCTGGGCAAAAGTAAATCTGCTTTATATATAAAGACAATAATAGTTTTAGCTTTTATATGGTTCTACAGCATTCTGACAGGATTTTCTGATTCTGTAATAAGATCTGCTTTTATGATATCGATACATCAAATAACACTAATTCTAGAAAGAGGTAAAATAAGTTTAAACACTATTGGTATAACTGCTCTAGTAATGATTGTACTGAATCCTGAATCGATATTCAATCTTGGTTTCCAATTATCATTTATGGCAACACTGTCAATAATAATGATTTATCCGCTCCTATATGAATTGCTGATAATAAAAAACAAATTGGTTAATTATTTTTGGCAGATAACTTCAATGTCTATTTCAGGTCAAACCGGTACACTATTAATTACAATTTTCACATTTGGAAGATTTCCAGTCTATTTTATACTCGGGAATATTTTAGCAGCACCTGTTGTTGTTTTTATAATGATACTTTCATTTGTATCTGTATTTCTTATTCCAATCGAAAGCATTTCTGATTTTTCTTTCAGATTTACAGAATTTGGTATAATAATTCTAAATTTTATTGCAAAAAGTATTGCAGAACTTCCATTCTCCAATATAAATTGGTAGTTCCATTTTATACTTAATATATATATGAATTATCTTTTATTCGCTATTGTTTTATAAGTTTTTTTATTATATTTGTAATGAATAATTAAACTTTTACTTACTTTATTTACATTGTTCCATGAATATTTTTGTATCCAGCTTAAGTTTTAGAGCTAAAAAAGAGGATTTAGCCGAACTTTTTACCCCTTATGGAGAAGTTACTTCTGCCAGAATAATCATCAATCGTGAAACCCGCCGTTCAAGAGGTTATGGTTTTGTTGAAATGCCTAACGATACCGAAGGAAACGCAGCTATAGCAGCACTTAATGGTATTGAACATATGGGAAGAACAATTAATGTTGCGATTGCAAACGAGAGACCGGCCAAAGAAGAGTAGTACAACTCATTTAAATTAAAAAGGAGCATTTCTGCTCCTTTTTTTATTTATTCTTATCAGTTTACAATTTTCAGTTCCTTTATAAGATTTTCACCTCCCATAACTTTATCAAGTACAAACAGCACATACCTTATATCCAGAGTAATGTTACGACATATTTCCGGATTAAACATAATGTCGCTCATAGTCCCTTCCCAAACTCTGTCAAAATTGACACCAATAAGCTCTCCTTTTGAATTAATAACAGGACTGCCGGAATTACCTCCGGAAGTATGATTTGTTGCTATAAAACAAACCGGAACACTTCCATTTACCGACCATCTTCCAAAGTCTTTACTTTTATATACATCTCTGAGTTTTTGAGGGATATCGTAATCATAAATTAATGGATTGTCTTTTTCCATAATCCCATCAAGGGTTGAATAATACTTGTAAATAACTGCATCTTTCGGAGTGTATCCCATAATTTTACCGTAGGCTACCCTCATTGTTGAATTTGCATCCGGATAGAACTCCTCTTTTTTAATGTCCATTCTTGCTTTCAAATATGTTCTGTATAGTATATTTAAATCTTCATTTAAATAATTTAATTTGTCTTTATATTCTTTATTATAAAAATTATTAAAAGTGGTATAGAAAAGAACTGCAGGATCGGCTTGCAAATCCGATTTGAAATTTGAATTATTCAAAATATTAAAGAACTTCGAACTGTCGACATAAAGTGATCTGTCGAAAATCGCATCTGCAACCAACTCAGTAGTAGCCCCTCTCTCTTTTAACTCTTTGTAATATGGAGGTTTATATTGGTCAGATATATTACTGTCATATTCATTTAAGAGCGCAATAAATGTCTCTTTATCAATTGGTTTGTAATAATCCTTATAAAACTGAAGTGCCAAATCTTTTAGTTGTTCTCGAAGATTATCTTCGCTTTGCTCTTTATTTTTATTAATTGCAGATATTATGCTCCCTGCGAACTTTGTAACTTCAATTGAATTAATTGCCTCATTCATATAGTCATTAACAAAAGATAACGGATTAATTTCGGCATATTTTGTACGGAAATCTGACATCAAATTTTTATATTCAGGTTTATCTGCAGCCCATTTCGAAAACTCTTTTTCAAATTCTATCTTCTTTTCCACTGCCTTTTTGTCAATTAAACCCGCCATTTCACCTTGCCATTTCTTCCAGGCATTTGCAACATTTGCGTTCTTTGCTGCATATTTAATTCGAATTTCCTGACTTTTAGCCATCTCTCTGTTTTGAATATCTAAACGAAGAGTTCTTAGATGAACCTTATGAGGATTTGATTTATCGGTAATAAACTTAACTGCATCTGAAAAAAGATACTCTTGAGTTCTGCCCGGATAACCGTATACCATTGTAAAATCACCCTCTTTAATACCTTTTACCGAAATACTAAACGATTTTAACGGTTTATAAGGAACATTTTCTTTTGAATAGTCTGCAGGTTCGTTGTTTTTATCGGAATAAATTCTGAATATACTAAAATCTCCGGTATGTCTTGGCCACATCCAGTTATCGGTATCTCCACCGAATTTTCCGATAGAAGATGGAGGTGCGGCTACTAATCTAACATCTTTATATATTTTGTAAATAAAGATAAAATATTGATTACCATAATAAAATGACTCTACTGATGCATTATAATTTGTACCTGAAATCTTCTCCTGAATAAGATCTTTACTGTTTTTTTCGATAATTGCCACTCTCTCTTTTTCTGTCATTTGGGAAGTGAAGCCATTTAATATTTTCGAGGTCACATCTTCCATTCTGACCAAAAATTTAACTGTAAGTCCTTTATTAGGAAGTTCTTCAGACAAATCTTTTGCAAGAAAACCGTCTTTTAGATAATCATGTGTAACACTGCTATGTGATTGAATTTGTGAAAATCCGCAATGGTGGTTTGTGATTAATAACCCTTTATCGGAAATTAACTCTCCTGTGCATCCGCCTCCAAACTGAACTATTGCATCTTTTATAGAAGCCTTGTTTATGCTGTATATATCTTCGGCTGTGAGTGCAGATCCTTGCTTCTGCATATCGATGATTCTGTTTTTAATAAGAACCGGTAACCACATCCCTTCGTCTGCAAATACAAAGTTCAGACTAATAATAACTAAAGTAAT
>CAZOOH010000027.1:0-14521 GCA_964581375.1 uncultured Muribaculaceae bacterium | reverse complement strand
AGTTTACCCTTTAAAACTGACTAATATTCAATTAAGAAAAAGAACGTTTCAATCTTGAAAAGAAGTTCCTGTCCTCTTTATCGGGTGCAGGTTTAAAGTTAGGAGAATTTCTAAGCTTTTCCAATAACTCACGCTCCTGTTTATCGGTGCGTTTAGGAGTCCAAACCTGAATATAAACCAATAAATCGCCGGAACCATAGCCATTTACATCGGGCAACCCCTTTCCTCTCAAACGCAAAATCTTACCCGATTGAGTACCCGGCTCAATTTTAATTTTTAGTTTACCGTCAACCGAAGGAACCTCAGCGTCTGCACCCAAAATTGCATCAGGCACACTAATGAAAAGCGAGTAAATCAAATCATTCCCGTCTCTTTGAAGTTCGGCATGTTCATCCTCTTCAATAACTACAAGTAAATCGCCGTTAACCCCTCCTCTTCGGGCTGCATTTCCCTTGCCCTGAACAGTAAGTTGCATCCCTTCGGAAACTCCTGCCGGAATTTTGAAAGAGATCTCTTCGGCCTCTTTTACCAATCCCTCTCCGTGGCAAGCAGTGCAAGGTTTAGTTATAATTTTTCCCTGACCGCCGCAGGCATTACAAACCGACGCAGTTTGCATATGACCCAGAATAGTCTGAGTGACCCTGGTCACCTGGCCTGTACCGTGGCAAGTTTCACAAGTTTTAATATCGGCTTCCGATTTTGCTCCTTTACCGCTGCACTCCTTACAAGAGACCTGTTTATTAATTTTTATCTTTTTCTCGGCACCGTGAGCAATCTCCTTAAGGTCAAGTTTAACGCGGATTCTTATGTCGGAACCCCTGTTAACTCTGCGCCCTCTGCCTCCTCCGCCGCCGAACCCGCCGAATGATCCTCCGAAAGCACTGCCAAAATGACCGCCGAAAATATCGCCAAACTGACTAAATATGTCATCCATCGAAAAACCGCCGCCACTGAATCCGCCGCCTGCCGAACCACTCATCCCCGCATGACCGAACTGGTCGTAACGACTCTTTTTATCGGCATTACTCAAAACATCATATGCTTCAGCAGCCTCCTTAAACTTCTCCTCAGCCTCTTTATCACCGGGGTTCTTATCGGGATGGAATTTTAAGGCAAGTTTACGATAAGCCTTTTTAATCTCTTCGGCAGATGCACTTTTACTTACACCCAAAACCTCATAATAATCTCTTTTAGCCATATCTGCAAACTTTTAAATACCTACTACAACCTGTGCAAAGCGAATCACTTTACCGTTGAGGGTGTAACCGTTAATAACTACATCGATAATTTTATTTTTTTGTTTACTGTCAGATGCAGGAAACTGAGCAACCGCCTCATGATAATCGGTATCCAGCTCTTTGCCCGCAGCATCAATAACAGCAAGACCTTTAGATTTAAGATAATCAAACAACTTCTTAAAAATTAACTCCTCACCCTCAATAATCAAAGAATCGGCACCGGCCTCCTTCAGAGTTTTAATAGCCCTCTCCATATCGTCAAGAACAGGTAAAAGCCCTTTTATAGTATCTTCCGCAGCAACAGTAATAAGTTCAAGCCTCTCCTTGGCACTCCTTTTACGATAATTGTCAAACTCGGCAGCAAGACGCAAATATTTATCCTTTGACTCCTCTAGCTGCTCCTGTAAAGCCTTTTCGTCATGTTTGTGTTTATGAGCAGAGGCCTCTTTTTTGGGCTCTTCTGCTTGTTCACACTCTTGGTTTACTGCAGCATCATTAATAACTTCTTTAATATCTTCCTGTGGCTCTTTCTTATGTTCTTTCATTGCATTAAATTCATATATTGTCGCAAAGGTAGTCACAAAATTTTTGCCAAAGGTAAATGAAGGACAATTTGGCACATCCTTAACATTTATTACTATTTTTGCACAACAATGTTAGACAATTTTCTCAATTTATACCATACATACGGAGTCACATCCATAACGGTTTCTTCCGTGCTTATTGCAACCGGTTTTATAGTCGGTTTTATTAACACACTTGCAGGAATGGCAACAGCTTTAACCTATGCGCTTTTTATGGCTATGGGAATGCCAATAAACATAGCCAACGGTACAACAAGAGTAGGAATCCTTGCCCAGTTTGCAGTATCATCTGCCATATTTAAAAGGGAGGGCTATCTCGATGTAAAATTGAGCTGGAAAATTGCGATTCCGGTAGCAATAGGTTCGTTTGCCGGTGCAGAGTTAGTAGCAATACTCAACACATCTGTCATTGAAGTGACAATGGGAGTTCTTCTTCCGATTATGGCAGTTTTTCTTCTTTTTTTTAATAAAGCAAAGAGAATGGCAGAAGGTCTGTTCGGCAGCAATATGAACAACTGGAAGTTCTTTATTTTTATTCTGATAGGACTTTATGGAGGTTTTACACATTCAGGGGTCGGAATCCTTATAATTTTCGGGACAATGGTCCTGATGAGCACCGACATTATGAAGGCAAATGCAGTAAAACAATTTGCTGTTTTGGTATATACACCTTTGGCTTTGGGAGTATTTATGTGGCACAACCAAATAAACTGGCCGGTAGCATTCGTTTATGCAATTGGGAATGTAGCAGGAGCCATTGTTGCATCTAAAGTGGCAATAAAATGGGGTACAAAATTTATAAACTGGTGCGTTGCGACAGCTGTATTCGGAATATCCTTCTGGCTTATTTACAAACAATTTGTTTAGCAAAGTGTTATTTAATCAAACCTCATATATATTTATTTGAGCATATAATTCAAACATATAGCCATGGAACTGAAAATTGATATCTGGAGCGATTGTGTATGCCCATATTGCTATGCCGGCAAACGAAATCTGGAAACAGCTCTCAACTCATTTGCTCACAAAGAGAGTGTAAAAATTGAGTGGCACTCATATCAGCTTCATCCCGAACTAGGGGAAAATGAATCTATAAGTTATTACGAATTTATGTCCGATAAACTCGGCATTTCGGAAGATGCATTGAAAGAGAGATTAAATGGAGTTATGCAGATGGCTAAAGCCGCCGGACTAGATTATCGCCTCAAGGAAGCCAAAGAGTACAACACATTCAATGCTCACAGAATAATTCATAAAGCTAAAGAGAAGGGAGTTGCCGACCAGATGGAAGAGGCAATATTTAAAGCATTCTTTATTGAAGGAAAAAACTTAGCAAACACACAAATACTAACTGAGACAGCAATGTCCGCAGGACTTAATTCGCCGGAAATTGAAGATGCACTGTTAAACGACAAGTACTATAGCTCAATTTGGTCCGATTTTAACGAAGCAGACAAAAGAGAGGTAGAGCTGGTACCCACATTCTTTTTATCGGACGGCTCCAAAATTCTTGCATCACCCGAACCCGAAGTATTTTTAGAGGCTATCGAAAAAGCTTGGAAAAATCTTAACCCTTAATACTGATTAATTTTAAATGCTCCTTATTTAAAATTTCAAAATTCTTACCCTCCATCTTAATTACTCCGTCTTTAACGAATTCGCTCAAAATCCTGCTAATACTCTCTCTTGAAGCATCAATAAGATTCCCCATATCTTCCTGGTTTATCTGCACATTAAATTTATCCGATTTGCAGATGTTTTCTGAGAAGTCAAGCAACATATCGGCTATTTTACCGCGAATTTGTTTCTGAGTTCTTCTGATACAATTTTCGTAAGACTGAAGTTCGCTGCGGCAAAGCTCAATAATAATCTGATTGCTGAAGTCGGAATTACTTGAAAGCAGATTCCTGAAGGTGGTGATATCTATAAAACAAACCTCAGATTCATCAATTGCAACGACGGAATACTGGTTTATTTTATCGCCGAATGTTGTAGGAAGTCCAAGATAGTTGCCCGGTTTAATAATCTTTACAACCTGAGTGTAATGGGGTCCTACAATCTGCACTTTTGCCAAGCCTCGTTTAAGGTATGCCACGTTTGTGGAATAGGTTCCTTGTCTTATAATAAAATCGCCCTTTTTAAAACTAACCGATAATGAATTGTCAGATAATTCATTGCTATCATTCTCCGACAATTTACAAGCTGCCGCAGATTTATATTTACATAAAATACAATTGTTATTCTTCATAATTAAATATTGTTCAAATATAGTCAAATTGTGACATAAATCACATTTAATTAAAATTTATATCAAATTGAATCTGCTCTAATGAATTTATAAATCTTGTTTCTTTGCAAAAAAATAAATTATGTCAGAGGAACAGTTGATTAATCAAATTCAAGAGCTTCAAAAAGAGGTGGAAAAGCTCCAAAAAAGTGTGTCTAAGCTTAAAAATTCCAGGAAAGATCAATTATCTATTGCTTGTGTTTCGGGCGATATGGATAAGATTCTTGCCACAATGATTATTTCATTGGCAGCAGCAGCCATGGACACTAAAGTAAAAATATTCTTCTCTTTCTGGGCGCTATCGGCCTTGAGAGATCCAAAGAAAAACCCTAAGGGAAAAGATTTTATCTCTAAGATGTTCGGTTTTATGCTACCTGACAGCAAAAATAAACTGAGCCTGTCAAAAATGAATATGGCCGGCGCAGGCCCGATGATGATTAAATATCTGATGAAAAAGCACAATGTTCTCTCTCTTGACGAGATGTTCCGTCAGGCGGGTGAATTGGGAGTTGAGATTATAGTTTGCGAAATGTCTATGGGGCTTATGGGATTCAAAAAAGAGGAGATGATTGACTATCCTCATTTAATATATGCCGGAGCAGCAACATTTGTTACCGATGCCGGCGAAAGCGCCGCACAACTATTTATATAACATGTAGTTAACTAATATTAAAGATACTTACATACTAAATAATCACTTACTAAATTTTAAAAATCATGACTAAAGAAGAATTATTGGCATTAGAGGTTGCAAAATCTGTAGATGCAAGAGGTACAGCTTGTCCGGGTCCACTTTTGGAAGCAAAAAAAGCTCTTGGAACCATTGAAGAGGGCGAAGTAATGGAGGTTCTTTCGGCCGATGAAGGAACTAAAATAGACATCCCTAAATGGTGTTCAAAACAGGGACACGATTTCCTCGGAACAATCGAGGAGAATGGTTATTTCAGAATTTATATGCGCAAAAACAGCGAAGACTAAAATTAACTGAAATGACCAAACAACCTAAAATTCTGGTCTTTTCCACAGAAAAAATTTCAGATCCTGCCATTGATATGGCAGGATTGCTGAAGTTACACTACCCTCCTCAGGTTTATACTATTCCCTTGCGTTGTTCATCGAGCGTAAAACCAAGATGGATCTTGCGTGCGTTCGAGCAGGGTTTCGACGGAGTATTTATTGCTGCCGACGGTAGTGACTGTGCGTTCAGCGAGTCATGCACAGAAAAGACGGGACACTTAGTTACCAAGACTCATGAAATGATGAAAGAGAAAAATCTGGACCCTGCCCGTTTGCGGATGGCCGCAATCTGCTCGGTTTGCAGTGAATCTTTTGTTAAGCAGATGAAGAGTTTCAACGAATACTTGTTAAAATCGATAAATATATGATTACAGAAGAGGAACAAGTAATAGCATATGATGCTCTGGTAATCGGAGGCGGTATCGCGGGAGGCGAATCTGCCCTGAATTTAGCAAATAACGGATATAAAGTTGCTGTTATAGAGAAGGACTTGTCGCTTGGCGGGAAGATGATTCACCTGAGTAAGGTATTCCCTACTTTAGACTGTTCGGCTTGTATTACAACTCCTAAAGTATCCGAAATTTCAAGACACCCGAATATTACAATCTACACCGAAACCGATGTTAAGTCGGTGAAGAAAAACGGTGAAAAAGATTTTGAAGTAAGGGTTACAAGAAGACCAAGATATGTAGTGGCCGAAGATTGTACAGGTTGTCAGGAGTGCGAAAAAGCATGCCCTGTGATTGTAAAAGACCAGTATCAGTTTAATCTGGTAGGTCGTAAGGCTGCATATATTCCTTTTAGTATTGCCAGCCCTAAGGTTGCAGCAATAGATATTGAAAATTGTACTCTTTGCGGTGCGTGCGAAAAGGCATGTCCTTCGAATTGTATCGACTTTACGCAGGAGCCTGTCAATTTGGTCCTCAAAGGGAAAACCACAATTATTGCAACAGGATTTAATCTTTTCGACCCTCTCAATATTCCGAGATACGGTTACGGAAAGCACAAAAATGTTCTCACATCGATGCAGATGGAGAGGCAGATTGCTCCTACAAGACCTTTCAATACGATATTGCGTCCTAGCGACGGAAAAGTGCCCGATAAAATTGCTTATGTACTTTGTGCAGGTTCAAGAGACGACTCTGTGGGTAACCCCGTATGTTCTCAAATTTGCTGCATGTACTCTATTAAGCAGGCACAGCTGTTAATGGGAGCACTTCCTATGGCCGACATTACTCTTTATTACATTGATATTCGTGCATTCGGTAAAGGATACGATGAATTTTACGAACAAGCAAAGGCTATGGGAGTAAAATTCGTTAAAGGTAAAATCGGCAGAATTAATGCCGGTGAGAACGACAATCTTGTATTAAGGTATGAAGATATTCAAACGGGTAAGCTTAAAGAATCTACTCACGACATGGTAGTTCTCTCTGTTGGTGTCCTTCCTAATAATGAGGCTCCTGCTCTCTTTAAAAGCGATGTATTGGGCGTAGATGCTCTCAAGTATATTGCTCAGACCGACCCGGTACTGAGTCCGGCTAAAACGACAATTCCCGGGGTATTTGCTGCAGGAACATCTACCGGACCTAAAGATATTCCGGATTCAATTCTCTCAGCGGGCGCAGCATCTGCCGAAGCTATGAGTTATATTAACAGTTAATCTTAAGATATTTATGGAAAAGAAATTAGGCGTATATATATGTGCTTGCGGAGGAAATATCTCCGACTATGTAGATATCGAAAAGGTTAAGGAGGCAATAAAGGAAGAGGGAGGAGTTTATCTTGCCAAAACTACAATGTTTGCCTGCGGTGACTCGAACCAAAAGGATATGGTTGCCGATATCAAAGAGAATAACTTAAGCGGAATAGTTGTTGCTTCATGCTCACCCAAACTCCATCTTACGACATTTCGTAATGTGAGTATCAGAGCCGGATTGAACCAATATAACTATGTCCACGCAAATATTCGCGAACAGGCCTCATGGGCTCACTCCGACAATAAAATAGGAGCTACCGAAAAGGCTATTCACCTGGTAAAAGCTGCAATTGCTAAAGCAAGGCTTGCAAAATCGCTTGAACCAATTAAAGTTGAGACACAACAATCAGTTGCAGTAATCGGAGCCGGTGTTGCCGGTCTCAAAGCTGCAATTACTCTTGCAGGGATGAATGACAAAGTTCATTTGATTGAAAGAGAGAAGGTTGTTGGCGGGAAACTCGCTTCTATCGATGTTGTTAGTCCCGAAAAAGTTTCGGGAAAGAGTTTAGTTTCTAGACTTAAAAAGGAGGTTGAGAGCAACGAAAACATTACTCTTCACACTGAATCACAAGTAGTTAAAAGCTCCGGACAGATTGGTGACTTTAAATTGACTCTATCTGACAAAAACGGAGAGAAGAGTAAAATCAATGTTGGTACAGTTTTAGTTGCTACCGGCTTTGAATCTTATACTCCGGAGAATGGCGAGTACGGTTTTAACGAGATTAAAAATGTTCTTACTCTACCTGAGTTCAAAGAGCTTGTCTCAATATCGGGCGATGAAAAACTCTGTTTAAATGCAAGGGAGATTAGCAAAATCGCATTTATCTATTGTGTTGGAAGTCGTCAGATAAAAGGAGACAATAAATATTGTTCAAGATTTTGCTGTACTGCTGCAATTCAATCGTCGATTGATGTTCACGATAAATTCCCTAAAATTCAAAGCTACCACTTCCATAAAGGAATCAGAGCTTACGGAAAGCAGGAACTTATTTATAAACAATCCAATGCTAACGGCGATTTGTATATTCAATTTCCCGATAAAGAGATACCGGTAGTCAGTTGCGATGCAAACGGAGTAATTTCTGTCAAATCAAAAGATATACTTTCGGCCAAAAAAGAGGTTGAAGCAAATGTAGATCTTGTAGTTCTGGTTACAGGCATGGTTCCCGACAAAGATATGACTATCGGTAATTTGTTCAAACTTCCTAAAGGAAGAGACAATTTCTTTAATGAAATCCACCCTAAATTGCGTCCGGTTGAGACCTCTATCGATGGAATTACTATTGCCGGTACTTGTCAAAGTCCAAAGAATGTTGCAGAATCGGTAAACTCCGCTCTTGCGGCAGCTGCTAAATCGCACTCATTTATCAGCAAGAAAGAGCTTGAACTCGAGCCTATTATTGCTATTGTAGATCACAATAAATGCGAATGGTGCGATGAGTGTACCAAGGCATGTCCTTTTAATGCAATTACACCTGTAACAGAAGCAGGAAAACAGATAGCACAAATCAATAAATCAACTTGTAAGGGTTGTGGTATGTGTTTGCCTGTTTGTCCAACAGATGCAATTGACCTTAAAACTTTTACGAATCGCGAAGTAGAAGATATGATAGATATTTTGGCAAAATAAAATTTTAAGAAAATGGAAAAAGAGAAAGGCCAGAGTGTTAAAATTATGAGAGAGAAACGCAAGGTTTCCGAGGCCGTAAAAGATAATTTAAAGGACTTTAACAAAAGAAAGAGAGTAATACTGGATGAGTTGAAAAAGGAGGAGCTGACAATTCCTATGCTTTGCAATAAAACCGGGATGCCAAAAGATGAAATGGTGTATTACCTTCTTTCATTGGTAAAATTCGGGTTTGTTCAGACAAGCCGTATTGATGATAATGACGAGTACTTTTACTATAAACTTAAGAAGAATGACTAAGATTGATCCAAAATTTGGTGCAAACCTGAAGAAATTTGGGGCGGGAGAATTTAACTCCTGCTATAATTGTGGTAACTGTACAGCTGTTTGTTCATTATCGACAAAAGAGGACTCATTTCCGCGAGAAATGGTTCGTCTTACTGCACTTGGTTCACAAGAGGATGTTACAGCCTCTTTAAAACCTTGGTTATGTTATTATTGTGGAGAGTGCTCAGAGAATTGCCCTCAAACAGCAAATCCGGGTGAGCTGATGATGTCACTACGTCGCTGGCTTACTGCAAAATATGACTGGACAGGTCTTTCGGGAATACTGTATAAATCTATGCCGGCAACTATTGTTGCCATGATTGCTGTATTAGCGGGAGTAATTCTGTTTGCTGTCTCGACAGGTTTTAATCTTGAAAAGACAATGCATTTCGGGCACTACTTTGAAATGTTTGCAATTTTGGGTGTATTCTCATTTATTATTATTCCTAACGTAATAAGAATGTGGTATTTCACTACGATCAAGCCGGGTAAAAAGATAAAATTTGCGATGTACTTAAAGAGCCTGGGTGAATTTTTTATTCACATGTTCACTCAAAAAAGAGCTTTAGGTTGTGACGATAATCAGGTAAGGTGGTTTGAACACTTTATTCTTGTTATCGGATATCTTGCTTTACTTTTTACAACAGTTTTTCTGGATTGGTTTGGCAGCGATAGCACATTTGTAATCATTTTAGGTTATGTAATGAGTGCAATAGTATTTATTGTAACTGCCGATTTTGTAAAGGATCGTATCCAACAAAAGAGAGAGGTTAGCAAGAAATCACAACCTTCGGATTGGTTTTTTGTAATTTGGTTGCTTTTGATGGGATTCACCGCATTTGCAGTAAGAATATTCATAGACCTGAATATATTAGAGCAAAACCAGTGGTTATATTTAGCTCATCTTACAATTCTTGCTCAATGGGCATTGATTATTGTACCTTTCGGAAAATGGACCCACTTTATTTATCGCTCTTTCGCAATGTATCTGCATAAGTTACATTCATAAAAAGCTATAAATATTTATTAATAAAACACAAAAAGGGAACGGGTTCTTTACAGGACCCGTTTTTGATTTTATAACTCGTCAGGGAGTTTATTGTAAAATTCCACACTCCAGTCACCGTCATCAAATTTTAGCATATTTATACATCCGTTTTGCAGGCGTGTTTTATAGCTTCCGAACTCTCCGTCTGAAATTGTGTATAAAATTGAGTTTATAAGCCCGCCGTGAGAAACAACTATTACTTTGTGACCGTAATAAAATTCTGCAATAGAATTTATTGCATCAAAAGCCCTCTCGCGCAAATCGTCAAACGCCTCCTGATCGGGAATTCCGTCGGGAAATTTTAATCTTCGCTCGTCGGGCAACATTCCGGCAGCTGATCCGTAGCTTCTCTCTTTTAAATCGCTCACAATATTTACTCTTCCCAGACCGAGTTCATCAGAAATAATCTGAGCACTCTCTTTTGCCCTTTGTAAGGGACTCGAAACAACAATATCCCACTTCTCTCTCTTTAAATAATCTGCTATCGCCTTTGCCTGCAATCTGCCGGTCTCATTCATTTCAACATCCTCCTGGCCCTGCAAGCGACCTTCAATATTCCATGGAGTCTCTCCGTGCCTTACAAGACAAATAGTTGTGCAGATACCCTCTCTGCTTCCGTGACAGCTACAATTTCCCATAACATAATTCAATCTTAAAATCTTCCAAAATTAAGGAAAATTGTTAGAAATGTAAAAATTATCATATTTGGATTATTATTTTTTAATAAGTATATTTGTTTAATTTTAAATACAATAAAAAATGTCATCCTTTAAAAACCCATTTTTGACAGGGACAAATCTTATACCCGAACTATATTTCGGAAGAGAAAACGAAATAATAAGAGTAGTTAACGAGATAACATCCGGGAATAATGTGTCACTTATAGCTCCTCCGAAAATTGGTAAGAAATCCTTGATTAAAAGTGTTTTCTCTAACCGTGACATTACAAGGAGTTACTTCACATTTTTTATTGACATACGCACAACTCGTTCAATGGGTGAATTTGTTCTGTTGTTGAGCCGAACTATTCTTGAAGGGTTAAAACCTTTCGGAAAAAATATTTATCAAGAGTATATCGATTCGATTGTTACTTTAAAACCATATATTATATACGATTCCAGAGATACTCCTTCATTGAACATATCCCTCGATCATATTGACAATCCGGGTGTTACACTCGACGAAATATTCAATTTTCTTGATGAAACAGGTAAACCATGTATAATTGCAATAGACGAATTTCAACATCTGGCAAATTTCCCTGGCAAAAACATTTTATCGACCTTTCGCACATATATTCAACATTGCAAAAGTGCACGATTTATCTTTTCAGGCAGTCAGGTTTCACAAATGGAGAAGATATTCACCGCACATAACTCTCCCTTTTACCAAAGCACATCTGTTATAAACCTCGGGACAATCCCGGCTAACATATACTCTGCTTTTGCATTTCGCCAATTTACCGAGAGTGGGTTCGAGATTTCGGCAGATGTTATTTTCGCTGTATATGAAAAATTTGAAGGGATTACATGGTATATGCAAAAGATTATGCACACCCTTTACAGTAATGCCGTAAAAGGCACAATCTGCACAATGGAAATGTTGCCCGATGCTATAAATGAGACACTAGATTGCTACGATTATACATACTCCGATTTAATGTTACGTATTCCCGAAAAGCAGAAAGAGCTTCTGATTGCGGTTAGTAAGGAGGGAAAAGTGAATGGAATCACCTCCGGCGGTTTCGTAAAAAAATATAATCTGCCTTCGCAAAGCTCAGTTCAGGCAGCTTTAAAAGGGCTTATTGAAAAAGAGTACATCACCCGCACATTCAACCCCGAAACCAAAACTTTCGTTTACTCCCTGGCCGACAAATTTTTGGAACTCTGGTTAAATCACACGTTGACACATTGACACAGTTTGATGTAAGTTGAACACTATGAGGCATATACAAATTGAGTTTTGAATAAATCTTTAGAATCTTATTTTTATCTACCTAATTTATAAGCAGTTGCATCAAACTGTGTCAATGTGTCTCCGAGGCGTGTCTCCGAGGCGTGTCTCCGAGGCGTGTCTCCGGGAGTAAACGGAAAAAGGTTGCCCTAAATGAGCAACCTTAATCTTTGAGTACTTGGTAAATACTACTTTGTGGGAACTATCTTTTATTGTGTAAACAATTGTTTAAACAATTACATTTTTCCATCGCTGCCTAATACGTTTACAATTTTGTGTTTGTAAAGTTTTGTAAGAGCATCTCTTGCAGGACCTAAGTATTTGCGAGGGTCAAACTCTTCAGGTTTTTCGGCAAATACCTGACGTATTGCGCCTGTCATTGCTAAACGACCGTCTGAGTCGATGTTGATTTTACAAACGGCACTTGCGGCAGCTTTGCGAAGTTGCTCTTCAGGAATACCGATTGAATCTTTAAGTTTACCTCCGAATTTGTTGATTTGCTCAACAATCTCTTGCGGAACTGATGATGCACCGTGTAATACGATTGGGAAACCAGGGATTCTCTTTTCGATTTCGGCTAAGATATCGAGACGAATTTCCGGATTCTGACCGGGTTTGAACTTGAAAGCACCGTGAGAAGTTCCGATCGAAATTGCAAGTGAATCAACACCTGTTCTCTTAACAAAATCCTCAACCTCTTCCGGTTGTGTATATGTATGGTGTTCGGCAGATACTTCATCCTCGACACCTGCAAGTACGCCAAGTTCTCCCTCAACGGTAACACCGTGAGCGTGAGCATATTCAACTACTTGTTTAGTAAGTTTAACATTATCTTCATAAGAGTGATGCGAACCATCTATCATAACTGACGAAAAGCCCATATCTACACAAGATTTGCAGAGTTCAAATGTATCGCCGTGATCCAGATGGAGTACAATAGGAATATTTGCACCCAACTCTTTTGCGTACTCCACAGCTCCCTGAGCCATGTAACGAAGCAAAGTCTGATTGGCATACTTTCTTGCACCGCTGGAAACCTGCAAAATAACAGGAGATTTTGTTTCGACACAAGCAGCAATAATTGCCTGCATCTGCTCCATATTATTAAAATTGAAGGCCGGAATCGCATACCCACCTTTTACTGCCTTGGCAAATAACTCTTTGGAATTTACCAGTCCTAATTCTTTGTAAGAAATCATATAAAAAGTTTTAGTAAATAATCGTTTTAAAGAACATTATTGCTTCAAAAACCGTGCAAATATAAGGCAAAAAAGAGTAACTTTGCGTAAAATGACTCGTATGATACAAAATATTCTTCAATTTTCCAAATTTAAAGTCATCAAAGATGAGCCGAAGTCTTTGGCAATACTGCCATGGGGAGCTACAGAGGCGCACAATATGCATCTGCCTTACGGTACCGATACTATTTTTGCAGAATATATTGCAGCACAAGCTGTTAAAAACCACAACAACATGGTTGTGCTTCCATCAATTGCATACGGAGTAAATACGGGGCAGATGGATGTCAAGCTCTGTATGAATATGAATCCAACTACTCAATTGGCAATTCTCAAAGATATTCTTCAGGTTTTACAAAAGAACGGAATAAAAAGACTGGTAATTATAAATGGCCACGGAGGAAATCTCTTTCAGCCTATTATCAGGGAGCTTTCACTTATTTACCCGGAAATTTTGATTTCTACTATAAATTGGTGGGTTGTATGTAAAGGCGACGATTATTTTAAAGAACAGGGCGACCACGCCGGAGAACTTGAAACTGCCTGCATGATGGCAATCAGGCCGGAACTTGTGCTTCCGCTTAGCGATGCCGGAACCGGAAAAGAGAAAAAACTTAAAGCAAGAGGATTCAGAGAAAAGTGGGCGTGGACGCCTCGTCGCTGGATTTATGCAAGCGAAGATACAGGAATTGGTAATCCCGCCGCCGCAGATGCCGAAACCGGCAAAAGGTTTTTGGCAGATGTCATTTTAAAAATTGAGGAGTTTCTGGTTGAATTCTCCGGTTCTCAGAGTGAAAAAGATTTGTATGAATCTTGAACCGTTGCGTTTAATGTCAATATTAAAAGCTTCCATAGTTTAAGATGCCGGATTAAAATAAAATGCAGAATTAAAATAAAATGCAGAATTAAAATAATATGCAGATTCAAACTAGAAAATGTAACATATTGATTTTTTCGGCGCCTTCGGGAGCGGGAAAGTCAACGGTAGTACACCATCTGCTTAACAAATATAAATTTTTACAGTTTTCGGTAAGCGCTACTTCGAGAAAACCCCGTGGAGAGGAGGTAAATGGGAAGGATTACTTTTTTATAAGTAATGACGAATTTCTGAGAAAAATTGAGAACAATGAATTTGTGGAGTACGAGCAGGTTTACGAAGGAACTTACTACGGAACGCTTAAAAGTGAAGTTGAAAGAATTTGGGGGAATGACGGAGTCGTTGTGTTTGATGTGGATGTTGTCGGGGGAGCAAATCTTAAAAAGAGGTTCGGGAAACAGGCAGTTTCGGTCTTTATTGAACCGCCGTCAATAAAAGCTCTCAGAGAGAGGCTTCTTGCGCGTGGTACCGACAGTGAGTCCGCAATTGAAAAGCGGGTGGCAAAGGCGGAGGCTGAACTCACTTTCAAAAGCAAATTTGATATTGTCTTAGTAAATGATAATTTG
>CAZOOH010000026.1:0-14798 GCA_964581375.1 uncultured Muribaculaceae bacterium | reverse complement strand
TGTAAACTCCTTTCAGATAATAAGTCGACAAAGTCTTGCAGGACGCAATAACTGCAACAAGGGTAACAAATAAAAGTATTCTATTTTTCATGGTACTATTTTTTAAAACCTATTTTTAACCTCTCAAGCCCCTCTTTTACAACAGAGAGTGGAGCAGCAAGGTTCATTCTCCAAAATCCCGTACCCTCTTTTCCAAATGCCTCACCATCATTCAATCCTAATTTTGAAACCTTTATTAGTCTTTCTCCAACCTCTTTGTGAGAATATCCCGTATTACGGAAATCAAGCCAAATAAGGAAAGAGGCCTGAGGTTTACAAAAAGTAATTTCCCCAAGTTCCGATTTAAGGAAATCGTAGGCATAATTAACGTTGTTTTCAAGGTAAGGTATAAGCTCATCAAGCCAATTACCCCCATAATTATAAGCCGCCTCCATTGTTATATGGGCAAACAGATTCCCCGATTCCAATCTTAAAGCATAAAGCTCTTTATTGTACATTTCGAGGAGTTTGGCAGATGAACTTATTATAATCGAGTTCATCATTCCCGCAATATTGAAGGTTTTGCTCGGAGCGGTTGTAGTCAAAGTAATTGCCCCAATATCTTCCGATATCGATGCGATTGGAGTGTGCTTGTTCCCGAAGAGAGCCAAATCGGAGTGAATTTCGTCCGATAATATAATTACATTATGTTTTATACAATATTCACCAATTCGTATCAGCTCCTCACGGCTCCACACTCTACCTATAGGATTGTGAGGACTGCAAAGAATAAAAATCTTGACGCCCGATTTTAATTTGTTTTCAAAATCACTCCAATCAATTTCGTAGTATCCATCATTCGAAATCAAAGGGCTTGTAACCAAGGTTCTGCCTGTATCCTTAATCGAAGCAAAAAATGGAGGGTAAACAGGTGTATTAATTAAAATCTTGTCGCCTTTTTCGGTAAATGCTCTTATAGCCAAAGGTAGTGCCGTAACGATTCCCGGAGAAGACGAGATCCATTCAGGTTTTATTTTCCATTGGTGCCTTTTTTCGCTCCATCTGATAAATGCTTCAATAGATGAGTTTGAACGGAAACTGTACCCGAATACACCAATATCACAAAGATTTTTGGCCGCTTCGATTACCTCCGGCGGAGATTTAAAATCCATATCGGCCACCCACATAGGTAAGAGGTCTTCGGTTCCGAAGACCTCTTTGCGTTTATCATACTTTACAGGATTGCTGCCGGAGCGGTCAATCACTGTGTCAAAATCGTACACTTTTAATTTTTTTATAGTTCTACTTAATCTTAACGGCAGTACCTGCAGCAGTAACCATAAGCATTGAACTGCCTACAGTTTCATAATCCAGGTCAATTCCAATAACAGCATTTGCTCCCATAGCCATAGCCTGAGCACTCATCTCCTTAAGAGCTTCCTCTTTTGCCTCTTTCAGAACTCTTTCATAAGAACCTGACCTCCCGCCGACGATATCTGTAATACCTGCAAAGAAATCTTTTACGATGTTTGCTCCAATAATTGTCTCTCCTGAAACTAAACCGTAATAGATTTCAATTTCGCGATTCTGTATAGTAGAAGTTGTTGTTAATAACATAATAATAAGGTATTTATAATTATTTTGCGTATAGTGAAATTAAATTGATAATTACCTCTGTGGCTTTATTCATACTCTCTACCGGAACAAACTCAAACTTTCCGTGGAAGTTATGACCTCCGGCAAAGATGTTCGGACAAGGCAACCCCATAAAAGATAATCTGGCACCGTCAGTACCGCCTCTGATAGGTTTAATTATAGGAGTAACATCCGACATTTTCATGGCCTCTATCGCTTTCTCAACAATATGATAGTGAGGCTCAACCTCCTTTCTCATATTGTAGTACTGGTCTTTTAGTTCGAGTCTGAAAATTCCGGGACCATACTTCATATTCATAAAAGTAACACACTCCTCGATAAGATTTTTCTTCTCTTCGAATTTTGCCATGTCATGATCACGTATAATATACTGAATCATTGCTTGTTCAATAGTTCCGTCAAAACGAACGATATGGAAAAATCCTTCGTAATCCTGAGTGAATTCAGGTCTTTGATCTACTGGTAAAAGGGCATTAAACTCAGATGCCAGATTGATTGCATTAATCATCTTGTTCTTGGCATAACCCGGATGAACATTTCTTCCCTGGATATAAACTTTGGCGCCTGCCGCATTAAAATTCTCATATTCAAGCTCGCCAATCTGCCCGCCATCAAGGGTATAGGCATAATCGGCGCCGAATCTCTTAACGTCAAATTTGTCGACACCCCGGCCAATCTCTTCATCTGGTGTGAATCCGATTTTAATTTCTCCGTGTTTGAACTCAGGATGCGTCATAATATATTCGGCTGCTGCCATAATTTCGGCCACACCGGCTTTATCATCTGCCCCTAAAAGAGTATTTCCGTCAGTTGTGATTAACGTTTGCCCCTTATAAAGAAGTAATTCAGGAAAATCCTTTACAGCAAGAACAAAATTTTTCTCCTTGTTAATTACAATATCAGTACCGTCATAATTGTTAACAAACTGAGGTTTTACATTCTCGCCCGATGCATCAGGAGCGGTATCTACGTGAGCAATGAAACCAATTTTAGGAATATTTTTACCTGCATCAAAATTTGCCGGAATTGAAGCCATAACATATCCAAACTCATCTACTGAGGCATTTGAAATACCCATGGCCTTTAATTCGGTCACAAGCAAATTGAGCAATCCGTACTGCTTTGATGAACTCGGCTGAGTATCCGAATCGGGATCAGATGCAGTATCTATTGCTATATATCTTAAAAATTTATCTTTAACACTTTCCATAACTATCTTTTTTCTTGTTTAACTCTCATACTGTCCCATGCCAGGTAAATAATTATTACAATATACATTGCAAGAGCAATCATCTGCGCATATGGACTCTCAAGCCATGCTTCATTAATAAGGTTGATACCTCCGAATCTCAATAAAGCACTTACAACACCCATAAGGGCACCACCGGCAATAAATCCCGAAGCTATAAGTGTACCTCTCTCTTTGCGATCATTGTTTACTTTTTCATCTTTACTCCTTGAAGATACGAACCATGCAATAGCACCTCCGACTAAAAGCGGAAGGTTTAGCTCCAATGGAATAAACATACCAAGCGAGAATGCAAGTGCAGGAATTCCAAAGAGAGTTAGACCTATTGAAATAATTGCGCCAATACCGTAAAGTATCCAAGGAGCGCCACCGCCGGACATAAGAGGCTCAATTACAGCAGCCATAGCATTTGCCTGAGGAGCTACCAGAGCATGATCACCAACAAATCCGTAAGTTTTATTTAAAATCATCATCACACCGCCAACAGTCGCAGCAGCAACCAAAGTTCCGAGAAACTTCCAGCTCTGTTGCTTCGCAGGGGTTGAGCCAAGCCAGTAACCAATTTTAAGGTCAGTAATAAATGCGCCTGAAACCGAAAGAGCAGTACAAACTACGCCACCGATAATCAATGCGGCAGTCATACCGGCAGTTCCCTTAAGACCCGCGGCAACCATAATAACCGAAGCAAGAATCAGAGTCATAAGAGTCATTCCGCTTACAGGGTTTGTCCCAACAATTGCAATGGCGTTTGCAGCCACAGTTGTAAACAGGAATGCAATGATACCTACAACAATAAGTGCAATAACTGAATGGTACAGATTGTCAACTACACCAAACTGGAAGAATACGAAAATAGCAGCTAAAGCTACCATAATTCCTATTGCAATTATTTTCATAGGGATGTCCCTTTGAGTACGAGCTACATTTTTTTCGGCAGATGAAGATCCCTTAAGTTCTTTTACAGCTAGTCCAAAGGCAGATTTTATTATTTTCGAAGAGCGGATAATTCCGATTACACCGGCAGTTGCAATACCTCCGATACCGATATGCCTTGCATAAGTTTTGAAAATAACCTCAGGCGACATACTTCCTACAACATCGGTGAGGCCTGTATTCATTAAATCGAGAACCTGACCTCCGAACACAAGATTAATAAGCGGAATAATAATAAACCACACCAACATTGAGCCCATCGCAATAATAAATGAGTATTTAAGACCCACAATGTAGCCGAGTCCGAGGACTGCTGCGCCTGTATTAATTTTAAACAGCAATTTTGCTTTTTCGGCAATTGTTTCGCCAACAGGCAAAACTCTGGAAGTAAATACTTCGGACCACCAACCGAAAGTTGCGATTATAAAATCGTACAAACCGCCGATTAATCCGCTTATAAGCAGTACTTTAGCGCCCTGTCCTCCGGTTTCGCCGCTCACAAGTACCTGAGTGGTAGCAGTAGCTTCGGGGAAAGGGAACTTACCGTGCATATCCGATACAAAGTATTTACGGAAAGGAATCAAAAAAAGTATACCTAAAACTCCACCTAACAGAGAGCTGAAAAATACCTTTGCAAAGTCAACTGTAAGCTCAGGGTATTTTGCTTGTAAAATATAGAGAGCAGGTAGCGTAAAAATTGCACCCGCTACGATAGCACCCGAATTTGCTCCTATCGATTGAATTATGACATTCTCTCCCAGAGCGCTTTTGCGTTTTAAAGCACCCGAAAGACCTACTGCAATGATTGCAATTGGTATTGCAGCTTCAAATACCTGACCCACCTTAAGGCCAAGATAAGCAGCTGCTGCCGAGAAGATTATAGTCATTAAAACTCCCATTGAAACAGACCAAAGGTTTACTTCGGGATACTTTTTTGAAGGAGACATAATTGGTTCATATACCTCTCCCTCTTTTAATTCACGGTATGCATTTTCGGGCAGACCTGTAGGTTTCGTTTTTTGCGCTTCCATATTTTTTTACGTTTAATTTTCAAATATAGACAATTTAATAATTATTTCTTTTATCTTTGCCGCCACCATGATAGTTATCTGCCGTCATACATTGCTTAATCGCAAACACAGACACGTCCGACGATGTGCCTAAACGGCATCTTTATACGATAACTTAACTGTTTTCGGGCAGGAATTTCAGCCTGCATAAATCCTTATTACATAACATAACTTACTGTTTAATTCAAGATGAATATAAACATTTATGTGGCTAATGAAAGCCATATTAAATACGCAGAGAGAATCTGCGAATTGGTCTATATCTCTGCACAAGAGAGAGGAACCGGAATTGCCGAGAGAACACCTGAATATGTTGCCGAAAAGATGCGAGCCGGTAAGGCCGTAATTGCACTTGACGGCGATAAATTTGCAGGATTTTCATATATTGAAACCTGGGGCCACAGTAAATTCGTGGCAAACTCCGGACTTATTGTTGCACACGAGTACCGCAAGACAGGGCTTGCAAGAAAGATAAAAGCCAAAATCTTTTCACTTTCCAGAAAGCTCTATCCGAATGCTAAAATTTTTAGTATCAGTACCGGCCTCGCCGTTATGAAACTTAATTACGAACTTGGCTTCAGACCTGTTCCTTTTTCGGAGCTTACCGATGACCAGGAGTTTTGGAAAGGTTGTCAGGGATGTCGTAACTTTGATATTCTGCTCAGAAACAATCATAAAATGTGTCTCTGTACAGGTTTACTTTTTGACCCTCAGTATAAAGCCAGGAAACCGGCATCTGCCAATCCCGTATTGGGAACTGTTGGAAATAAAATAAATTCATTAATATCCTTAAACAAAATTTTAAAATGGAAAAAGTAGTATTAGCTTTCAGTGGAGGTCTGGATACCTCGTTTTGCGTTCCCTATCTTAAAAACGAAAGAGGACTGGAGGTTCATACCGTTATGGTAAATACAGGCGGTTTTAATGCAGATGAGGAGAAGAAGATAGAGGAGAGGGCATTGTCACTTGGTGCTAAATCGCATAAAACAATCGATGCAGTTCAGGAGTATTATGAAAAAGGTATTAAATACTTAATCTTTGGTAACATTTTAAAGAATTCGACTTACCCTCTTTCTGTAAGTTCTGAGAGAATATTTCAGGCACTAGCTGTGTTAGAGCAAGTTAAAGCGCTTGGAGCACAATATGTTGCGCATGGCAGCACAGGTGCGGGTAACGATCAGGTTCGTTTTGACCTGGTTTTTGAGGTTTTGGCACCTGAGGTTAAGATTATTGCTCCAATCAGAGAGCTTCAATTGTCGAGAAAAGAGGAGATTGATTATCTTAACGAAAAAGGTTTCAGCTACTCGTGGGAAAAAGCAAAATATTCAATCAATCAAGGAATTTGGGGAACCAGCGTAGGTGGAGTAGAGACTCTGTCATCTGCAGGAGTTTTACCTGCTGAGGCATATCCTTCACAAATTACTAAAAGCGGTTCTGAAAGAGTTAAAATCCAGTTTGAACAAGGGGAACCTGTTGCTTTGAACGGAAAGAAGATGACTCAGGTAGAATTAATCCGCGAAGTTGCAAAGATTGCAAATCCTTACGGAGTCGGAAGAGATATTCATGTGGGCGATACCATTATAGGAATAAAAGGTCGTGTAGGGTTTGAAGCGGCAGCTCCTTTAATTTTAATTAAAGCTCACCATCTGCTCGAAAAACACGTACTTACCAAGAGCCAATTATATTGGAAAGAGCAACTAGCCAATTGGTACGGCCAGTTGATGCATGAAGCACAATATTTGGATCCTGTGATGAGAAACATTGAGGCATTCCTTGACGATACTCAAAAACCTGTTTGCGGCGAAGTAGAAGTTGAACTAAGACCATACAGCTTCTCAGTATTGGGATGCAGCAGTGAGTTTGACCTTATGAGCGCCAAATTCGGAGAGTATGGTGAGGCGAACAAATCATTTACCGGTCAGGATGTTATCGGTTTCACTAAAGTGTTGGCAAATCCGTTAAAGATTTACTATTCAATTCACAAGAAATGATTAAAGCAGCAATTGCAGGAGGGACCGGTTATACAGCCGGTGAACTGCTCAGAATACTTGTTAACCATCCTCAGGTTCAAATAATTTCGGTAATGAGTACCACAAGTGCCGGAGAACTTGTTCATTCGGTTCACAGAGAGCTGCTAGGCGAGTGCGATTTAAAGTTTACAGATATCCTCGGCGAACCAGATGTTCTGTTCCTTTGCCTTGGTCACGGACTCTCAAAAGAGTTTCTGGATAACCATAATCTGCCTGAACACTGCAAAGTTATTGATTTGGGGAACGACTTCAGACTTGATGATCAATATAACGGAAAGCAATTTGTGTACGGACTCTGCGAGTTAAACAAAGAGGAAATCAAAAAAGCCGGAAACATTGCAAACCCTGGATGCTTTGCAACATCAATTTTGTTGGGATTAATTCCTCTCACTCAGTCTGGTATGCTCTATGACGATATACACATTACCGCAATAACCGGTTCAACCGGGGCCGGAAAGAAACCGGCAGAGACGAGCCACTTCAGTTACAGAGACAACAATCTTTCCATATACAAGCTATTTTCACACCAACACTTGGGCGAAATAAAAAAGACTCTCGGATCGATTACAAATGAGAAGTTACCGCAAATTAACTTTGTTCCGTTCAGAGGTGACTTTTCAAGAGGCATCTTTGCAAGTATCTATACAAAAGCGGCCGAAGGAGTTGTAATAGAAGAGCTCATTGAATACTACAAAAAGTTCTACTCCGATTCCCCATTTGTATTTGTATCGGACGTTGAAGTAAGCCTTAAAGAGGTAGTAAACACAAATAAGTGTTATATTCATATTGTTCACAAAAACGGGCAGATACATATCTCCTCGATTATTGATAATCTTGTAAAAGGGGCTTCGGGACAAGCGGTTCAAAATATGAACCTTATGTTCTCGTTCCCCGAAGATACAGGGTTAAGACTCAAGGCAAATGCCTTCTAATTAAAAGAAAATGAAAACATTCGAAGTATATAAACTGGCAAATATTGAACCTGTAAAAGCAAAAGGGTGCACAATCTGGGATAAAGAGGGGAGAGAGTACCTTGACCTTTACGGCGGACATGCGGTAATCTCAATCGGACATACCCATCCGCATTACTGCCAAAGAATCTCCGATCAACTCTCAAAAATCGGATTCTACTCAAACGCAGTAGAAAATTCACTCCAGGAAGAGCTTGCGTCAAAACTGGGCGAGTTGAGCGGATACCCCGACTACTCACTCTTTTTATGTAACTCAGGAGCAGAAGCAAATGAAAATGCCCTTAAACTGGCGTCATTCCATACAGGCAAAAAAAGAGTAATTGCATTCAAAGAGGCCTTTCACGGCCGTACATCAGGAGCTGTTGCCGCTACCGATAATCCAAAAATACAATCTCCATTCAATTTAACCGACAACATTACGTTTTTACAATTAAATGATATTAAGGCGGTTGAAAAAGAATTAGAGTCCGATTCCTATGCAGCAGTTATTGTTGAGGGAATTCAGGGTGTTGCAGGAATATATGAACCACAAGCAGCATTTTTAACACAACTAAGATTGATTTGCGACAAAAAAGGGGTAATTTTAATACTTGACGAAGTGCAATCGGGTTACGGAAGAACAGGTAAGTTTTTTGCCCACAGTCACACTCCGGTTAAGGCAGATATTATTACTACCGCAAAAGGAATGGGCAACGGATTCCCGATAGGAGGTGTTCTGATTTCGCCACTCTTTAAACCCGTTTACGGAATGTTGGGAACCACCTTCGGCGGAAACCATCTTGCATGTGCTGCCGCTATTGCAGTTCTTGACGTTATAAAAGAGGAGAAGTTGATGGAAAACAGCCAAAAAGTGGGAGATTATCTGCTCGAAAAGCTCAAAGGCAACAAAGCAATTAAAGATTTGAGAGGCAGAGGACTTATGATGGGTATCGAACTTAACGACAAATACCTCTCTCTCAGAGACAAACTGATGTTCGATGAACAAATTTTTACCGGAACTGCCAAATCAAATATAATTAGATTACTGCCGCCATTATCGCTTACAATTCAAGAAGCCGATAAATTCCTGAAAGCATTCAACAAACAAATTGAAAAAATTGACAATGAATAAATTTACCTGTGTTCAAGATGTTGGCGATTTGCAGACAGCTCTCGCCAATGCCAAAGATGTCAAAAACAATCCGTTTAAAGATCAGGAGTTAGGGAAAAACAAGACCCTGATGATGGTATTTTTTAACTCAAGTTTGCGCACCCGCTTAAGTACACAAAAGGCGGCTATGAATCTGGGTATGAATGTAATAGTTCTTGACGTAAATCAAGGTGCCTGGAAATTGGAAACCGAAAGAGGAGTCATTATGGACTCCGATAAACCCGAACATATCCTGGAGGCAATTCCTGTAATGGCCTCATATTGCGACATTATTGGAGTAAGATCTTTTGCCCGTTTTGAGAGTAAGGCCGATGATTATAACGAGATTATAATCAACCAGTTTATCCAATATTCGGGGAAACCTGTATTTAGTATGGAGGCAGCAACAAGACATCCGTTACAAAGCTATGCCGATCTTATTACAATCGAAGAATACAAAAAAACTCCAAAACCTAAAGTAGTACTTACATGGGCGCCACATCCGATGGCATTACCCCAGGCTGTTCCGAACTCATTTGCAGAGTGGATGAATGCAACCGATTACGAATTTGTGATAACACATCCGCAAGGGTACGAACTGGCCCCCGAATTTGTAGGTAAAGCAAAGGTTGAATATGACAAAGAAAAAGCATACGAAGGCGCCGATTTCATCTATGCAAAAAACTGGAGTGCCTACAACGATCCCAATTACGGTAAAATCATAAGTAAAGACCGAAGTTGGATGGTCGATGAGGAGAAGATGAAACTTACAAACGATGCATTTTTTATGCATTGTCTTCCTGTCAGAAGAAATATGATAGTAACCGACGGAGTTATCGAGAGTAAAAACTCGATAGTAATTCCCGAAGCCGCAAACAGAGTAGTATCTGCACAGGCGGTAATACGCGAGATGCTTAAAACATTATGAATTGACTATGAAAGAGTTAACATTAATTAAAATCGGCGGGAACATTGTAGATAAACCCGACTCGCTTGATGTGTTCCTTAAAGATTTTCACAAAATCAAAGGTCCGAAAATACTCATCCACGGCGGAGGTGTAATGGCCAGTGAATTGTCCAAGAAGATGGGAATTAGCCCGAACATGGTCGACGGCAGGAGAGTGACCGACTACGAGACATTGAAGATTGTTACAATGGTATACGCCGGTTGGATAAATAAAAGCATAGTAGCATCGTTGCAAAAAATCGGATGTAACGCAATTGGCCTTTCCGGGGCCGACGGCAATACTGTTCCTGCGGTTAAACGCGCTCCCGAACCAATCGATTTCGGCTATGTAGGCGATGTAAACCCGGGCAATATAAATTCTGCGCTACTCGAAAGCCTTTTAGGAAGAGGCATCTGCCCTGTATTTTGCGCAATAACTCACGACAGTAACGGTTTGCTGTTAAATACAAACGCCGATACAATGGCCTCTTCAATAGCTATAGCAATGTCTCGTGATTACAGCACCAAACTGATATACTGCTTTGAAAAAGAGGGGGTTTTATTAGACAAAGAGGATCCGGAAAGTATAATTCCTCTTATTACAAAAAAGAATTATGTAAAACTGAAAGAGGAGGGAGTAGTGAGTGAAGGGATGATTCCGAAATTAGATAACGCTTTTGCCGCTATTGAAAACGGTGTTACAGAGGTAACGATTAAACACGCATCAAATTTAGGCAACAGCAAAGGAACGGTATTAAAATAAGTAGTAATCAAATCTTTGAAACATGTCGTCAGATACAATAAAACACAATTTAAGGATTGATAATCAAGAGGTTGAATTATTGAGCGATAAAGCTGTTGAGTTATTAAGAAAATTAATTAAAATTCCTGCTTTTTCGACTCAGGAGTCAATTCGTTCGGACTTTATTTCAAAATATCTGCAAGAGAGAGGCATCACACATACAAGGTTAAAAAACAATATTATTGCTTACTCAAAGTATTTTGATCCTTCAAAAAAGGTGTTAATGATTAATTCTCATATAGATACAGTTAAGCCTGTTGAGAGCTATACATTTGATCCTTTTAATCCGCCGGTGTCCGACACCCATATATATGGTTTAGGGAGTAACGATGCGGGAGGATCGCTTGTATCTCTGATACATACTTTTATATATCTGTACGACAAAAAGCTGGATTACAATATTATGCTTGCTCTTTCATGCGAAGAGGAGATATCGGGACCAAACGGAATGGATTTGATTGTCGAAGAGATTACGAATATAGATATGGCAATTATAGGTGAGCCTACCGGAATGAAAGCTGCAACAGCAGAGAGAGGTTTGCTTGTAATTGACGGAACAGCTTACGGAAAGAGTGGCCACGCAGCCAGAAACGAGGGAATAAACGCACTCTATATAGCCATTGAAGATATTGACGTTTTAAGAAAATTCAAATTTGAAAAGATTTCTCCATTAATGGGAGAGGTAAAACTCAGCGTTACTCAAATCGCAGCCGGCAGCCAACACAATGTAGTTCCTGAGGCTTGTAGATTTGTTGTAGATATACGTCCAACAGAACAATACAATAACGAAGAGATTCTAAAACTGTTACAATCAAATGTAAAGAGTGAACTTAAAGCAAGATCGCTTACAAACAGAAGTTCTGCAACTCCGGCGGAATCGCCTCTTATTCAGGCCGCGCAAAAACTTGGTATTGAGCAGTATACTTCTCCTACAACATCGGATTGGATGAGAATATCTATTCCGGGAGTAAAAATGGGTCCTGGTGAATCTGCCCGATCGCACAGAGCCGACGAATTTATTCTAATCGAAGAGGTAAAATCGGCAGTAAAAGGTTATATTAACTATATAATTAATTTGTAGATTATGAGTACATTATGGAGCAAAGGTGTTACAGCCGATAAATTGGTCGAAGATTTTACTGTAGGAAATGACAGAATTTTCGACTTGAGGCTTGCCAAATTCGATATTTTAGGCTCTTTAGCCCACATCAAAATGTTGGAAACCATTAATCTGCTTACGTCTGAAGAGGAGGCGGTATTATCGGAAGGGCTCAGGCAGATTCTTAAAGAGGTCGAAATGGGTACATTTTCACTCGAAGACGATGTCGAAGATATTCACTCACAAGTAGAACTTTTACTTACCAAAAGAATTGGCGAAATTGGCAAGAAGATTCACTCGGGACGTTCCAGAAATGATCAGGTTCTTGTAGATGTTAAATTATATTTACGTGAGGAGGTTACGGCAATTAAAGATCAGGTGGTCGAACTATTTAATCTTTTGCAGGAGTTGAGTGAGAAACATAAAGATGTTTTGCTCCCGGGCTACACACATGGTCAAATTGCAATGCCTTCATCTTTCGGGATGTGGTTTGGAGCATTTGCCGAGACACTTGTAGACGATATTGCAATGCTTTACGGCGCATGGCTGGTGGTTAATCAAAATCCGCTCGGTTCGGCTGCCGGATATGGCAGCTCTTTCCCTTTGGACAGAGAGATGACTACAAGATTGTTGGAATTCAGGGAGATGAATTACAATTCCATTGCAGCCCAAATGAGCAGAGGAAAATCCGAAAAGGCTGTTGCTTTTGCACTATCTTCAATAGCCTCTACAATAAATAAACTGTCGGCCGATTGTTGTATGTATATGTCAGGAAATTACGGATTTATCTCCTTCCCCGATGAACTTACAACAGGCAGCAGTATAATGCCTCACAAAAAGAATCCCGATGTATGGGAACTGCTAAGAGCATCTGCAAACAGAATCGAGAGCGTTCCTAATGAAATTTCGCTTCTCACCACGAATCTGCCTCACGGATACCACCGGGATTTTCAACTTCTTAAGGAGATACTCTTCCCGGCTATCGATAAAATTCATACGATGCTTGTGATGACTCATTTTATGTTATCAAATATCAAAGTGAACACAAATATTCTTGCAAATCCTTTGTACGACTACCTTTTTACAGTGGAGGAGGTAAACAGAAGAGTACTTGCCGGAGTTCCTTTCAGAGATGCATATAAGCAAGTTGGATCCGAGGTGAATGAAGGAAAATTCAAAGCCGATAAAAATATCTGCCATACTCATAAAGGGAGTATTGGAAATCTCGCAACCGACGACATTCGCTCAAAAATGGAGAATTTGTTGAGATTGTTTGAGTGACTGGGGACTGGTGATTGGTTATTAGTGATTGGTTATTAGTTATTAGTGATTGGTTATTAGTGATTGGTTATTGGTGACTGGTGACTGGGGGAAAATAAAGGCTGACCAAAAAATAATTGGTCAGCCTTTTAGTTGTTTAACCGGCAAACTAAAACATCTGCCTTAAATCTTGCTCAATATATATTAGAATCCGAAGCTAAACTCGAATTTGCCGAATAATAACCATGCCACAAGCAGGGTGAATAAAACATTAAATGTTTGAGCAATTAGGAATGTAGCAATATAACTGCTGTTCTCTTTCTTAAATATATGTTTAAAATCGGTTTCGAGCCCTATGGATACAAATGCAACTGAGAAAAGAGTTTCGCGAAGACCCTTTGCAGCATCCTTCACCCCCTTAACAGTCTCCGGTTCCATAAAGAAACTGAATACTATGGAAGCGAAGATGAATCCGAGAACGAATTTAGGGAATCTCTCCCAAAGTACTCCTGCAGATGGTTTAATTTCGGTATTTGTACCTTTGTAAGACCAATATAGCGATATAGCAAATGCTGCAACACCGAGCAAAACGTTTTGGGCAGATTTTATAATCACACTTTGAGATTCCGCAATAGGGCCCAGGAACTTTCCGGCAGCAACCACAGCTCCTGTCGTATCAATTGTCCCTCCCATCCAGGCTCCTGCAACTTCAGGTGACAATCCCAGCAGTTTTGCCAAAAATGGCATCAGATACATCATTGGAACAGCTACTACCAGAACCAGTGAAATGACAAAAGAGAGTTTTTTGCTGTCGCCCTTAATGGCTCCACTCGTTGCAATTGCCGCAGATACCCCGCAAATCGATACTGCACTCGAAAGTAAAGCCCCCATCTCCTTGTCTACCTTGAATTTTTTTGATAACCAAAACGAAAAATACCAAACGGTAAAGACAACCACAACTGCCTGAATCATACCGTATGCACCGGCTTTCATTATTTCCCTGAATATGATTGATGTACCTAAAATAACCAAACCGGCTTTAATGTAAAACTCACTTCTTACGGCAGGTTCAAGCCATTTCGGGAGTCCGAATACATTTCTTATAATAAGTCCGAACGCAACCGAAAAGAATACTGCTTCAAAACCTGTAACCTTAATAAAACTCAATCCGGTTATATATTGGGCTAAAAAAGAGAGACCATATACAAATAGAAAAGAGAGTGGAAACCATTTCATCTTCACTCCAAGAATTTTCAGGCCGATTGCACTAAGAATCGAAACAAAAAGAAGTTTTGTTAATTCGAACGGTACTTTTGCGAACCACTCAGGATAATCTGCCGGAAATTGATATTTAACCTTTCCCAATGTGGGAACAAAAATTACAAGCGCAACCAGTATTGCACCTATAATTGTAGCAATCCAGTCCTCATTTTTAAACTGTTTCAGAAAGCTGTTTTTCATATTAGATAAATTTTGGGTTTAGTTTAGTTTTTTTAGTTTTATTGAAACAAATATATATAATATTTCAATATTAGTAAAAGGGTTTACTAATTTTAGTATCTTTTTTTATATTTAACAGCTTTTTTTAAAAATAAATTTGCGAATTAAAAAAAAGTGGCTACCTTTGCAGCCCGTTTGAGAAAAAACGGACAGTTCTTTGAAGTTTTGAGAGAG
>CAZOOH010000025.1:0-14833 GCA_964581375.1 uncultured Muribaculaceae bacterium | reverse complement strand
AGTTGGTTAGAGCACCTGACTGTTAATCAGGGGGTCCTAGGTTCAAGTCCTAGACAAGGAGCAAAAAGGGAGAAGAGGCCGACTAAAGAATTATTAGTCGGTCTCATTTTTTTATTCAGAAACGGCAATCGTAAATCCGCAGCAGGGGGAGTGAATGCTATTCAAATTCACAATAATTTCATATCGATAAAAATTTTTATCGGTTCGTAAATAATTTCTTTAAAATATTTTCGATTATATAATCGGATTGATGAAATTTCAATAAATTTGTACATACGACAAAATTTAAAACCTATGTCAAACCAGTATGTATTAACGCTCGACGAAGGGACAACCAGTGCTCGGGCTATTCTTTTTAACAAAAGCGGTCAAATTGTTGCAACAAGTCAAAAAGAGTTCGGACAAATTTTTCCGAAACCGGGTTGGGTCGAACATGATGCAATGGAAATATGGGAGGCTCAGATTGAATCTGCCATAAACGTAATAGAACAGGCATCAAAGTATGGTGCGTCTGTAAATTGCATAGGCATTACTAACCAGCGTGAAACTACAGTTGTCTGGAATAAAGAAACCGGAGAACCGATTTTTAATGCAATCGTTTGGCAGGACAGGAGAACATCGGAATATTGCGATGAATTAAAAGCTGCCGGTTGGGAAGAAAAAATCAAATATAAAACAGGTCTGGTAATTGATTCCTATTTCTCGGCGACAAAACTCAGGTGGATTCTTAACAATGTCGAGGGAGCTATGGCTATGGCAAAAGCAGGAAAGCTTGCCTTCGGTACAATTGACACCTGGCTGGTCTGGAAACTTACTAACGGAAAAATTCATATAACAGATGTGAGTAACGCAAGTCGTACAATGATGTTCAATATTCGCACACTCGAATGGGATAATGAATTGCTGGAACTTTTCGGAATTCCTGCATCTGTATTGCCACAAGTAAAATCTTCGAGCGAAATATACGGTAGCACTGCAAAAGATATATTCGGTATCGAAATTGCCATTTCCGGTATCGCCGGGGACCAGCAGGCAGCTACTTTCGGGCAGATGTGCTTCGACAAAGGGAGTGTTAAAAACACATATGGAACCGGCTGCTTTATGCTTTGCAATACGGGAAGCGAAATTATCGGCTCCGAAAACAAAATGGTTACAACAATAGGCTGGCAGATAAACGGCGTCACAACCTATGCGATTGAGGGGAGTATATTCACAGGTGGCTCGGTTGTACAATGGTTAAGAGATGAACTTGGAATTATAAAATCATCTGCCGATGTCGAAGAACTTGCGTCGAGTGTTCCCGATAACGGAGGTGTCTATTTTGTGCCTGCTCTTACAGGGCTTGGTGCGCCACATTGGGATCAGTATGCAAGAGGTACTATAATCGGGATTACGAGAGGTACTAATAAGGCGAATATTGCCCGCGCTGCTCTCGAGAGTATTGCTTTTCAAACATACGACGTTTTGAAGGCTATGCAGGAAGATTTGGGCTCTCCTGTTAAGGAGCTCAGGGTTGACGGCGGCGCTGCGGTAAATAATCTTTTGATGCAGTTCCAGGCCGATCTTCTCGGCATTCCGGTATATCGCCCTACAATATCCGAAACAACCGCTTTAGGCGCCGCTTACCTTGCAGGGTTGGCAACAGGATTCTGGAAGGACATAAGCGAAATCAAAGCACAAAAGAGCGTTGATCGCTGCTTTGTAAGAGAAATGGAGATCAGCTCTATTGAAAAACTTTTGAAAAACTGGAATAACGCTCTTAAAAGAGCATTCAGCTGGATTGAACCTGAATAACAGAAATAAACTATATTAACTATGAACGAATTTTTTGCTGAATTTATTGGCACCATGGTGCTGATTATACTTGGAAACGGCGTTGTTGCCAATACAAATCTGAAAGGGGCATACGGAAACAACGGCGGATGGATGGTTATAACAATGGGCTGGAGTATGGCTGTATTTACAGGAGTAATAATTGCAGGGCCCTATTCAGGTGCTCATCTTAATCCTGCTGTAACTCTCGGACTTGCATTAGCAGGTAAGTTTGCCTGGTCAAAAGTTGTTCTGTTTATTACGGCACAGCTGCTGGGAGCAATGTCCGGAGCAACGGTTGTATGGTTATTCTATCGCCATCACTTTAATGCAACAGATAATCAAGGTGCCATTTTAAGTTGTTTTTCCACCCAACCTGCAATAAGAAAAATTCCAACTAATATATTCAACGAGATAGTAGGAACATTTATTTTGGTGTTCGCAGTATTTTATATCGACGGCGGCTCTATCACTTGTAACCAGTTACCCGATATAAAGATAGGTCTTGGAAGTGTTGGCGCTCTCCCGGTAGCGTTTATCGTTCTGGCAATAGGTCTCTCTTTGGGAGGTACTACCGGCTATGCAATCAATCCTGCTCGTGATTTGGGACCGAGGATAATTCACGCATTAGTTCCAATTCCGAATAAAGGCAGCAATGACTGGAAATATTCATTTGTTCCAATCATAGGTCCTTTGGCAGGAGCTTCTCTTGCAACGCTCTTGTATTTGATTTTAAGCTAAATAGGGCAACTCAACCAAAGTCACTTATCTTTTGCAATTTTTCACGGTCAAGGATACTTATTGTTTTACCGTTTATTGCAATCAAATTGTCGCTTTTAAATTTTGACAATATTCTTATTACGCTTTCGGTTGTCATACCTGTAAGCTCTGCCAACTCTTTCCGCGAGAGGTGTAAATCAAACTCCTCTTGCTTAAAGATATTGCAAGCCAGGCAAATAAGAGTATCTGCCATTCTGCCGTATGATTGCTTCTGAGTATATGAGAAGAATCGGATTTGTGTTTGAATCAGATTTTCGCAAAGCAGATTAATTACTTCGTTAGCGAATACCGGATTCCTCAGTATTAACTGTTTAAAGACTCTGATATCGATGAGTCTTACGGTAGTATCCTGATATGCATAAGCTGAATATCTGAACATATTTGAATCGTCGAGCAGTGCAGTAAGTCCGACCAGATTACCTGCAGGTAGAATTTTTAAAATCAGACTGCCTGAACTATTTTCCATATAAACTTTTACAAGCCCGTTGCATATATACATAATATGTGAAGCAAGCGTACCTTGTTTGCACAGGTTCTCCCCCTTCTTATAATTTACGACAAGAACATTCTCCTCCAATAAGAAGAGCTCTTCATCCGTGAGCTTTTCGAAACAGTTTGCTACTGCAAAACTGAGTGTACAACTGTTATGTGGTGTATCTTTTTTATTTATCTGCATTGATTTTTTCAATTTTCATAAAAGTAGTAAAAAAGTTTGAGAATGAAAAATGATGATATTGAAGGGGAAAAAAACTGATATATATCATGTTTTTTTATGCATCAGTCACACATTAAAGATGAATTACATCATGCTGATTTACTTTGATATAGACCAATTTTCAAAGATCTTTGCAACGGTAAAAATTAAAAATCTATACTATGGAAGCTAATATGACTTTAGATTGCAAAGGGCTCTCTTGCCCAATGCCTATGATGAAAATTGCGAAAGCAATGAAAGACTTAAAAGCCGGAGAGATTCTCGAGATTTTGGGAACTGACCCCGGCACAAAAACCGATCTGCCTAACTGGTGTACAAAAACCGGAAACGAGTTTCTTGAGAGCACCGAACTTGAAGGTGGTGTTACAAGAATGCTTGTTAAAAAAGTTTAGGAGGTCGTGAAATGTCATCTTCAAACGAAAAAAATCCTTTAGTTGAACTATTTAATACCTTCTTCGGAAAACATTGGCCGGTTTGGGTAGGCGGAATAGTTCTCGGTTTGCTTAATATTTTGCTGTTTGCGATAAAGAGCCCTTGGGGCGCAAGTGGCGGAATGACCAATGTAGGCGACAACCTGTATTCTCTATTTGGCGCATTCTCCGGAAAAGCTGTAACTCCTGTTATTGAAAACAATTATGGGATGTTGGTTATTCTTATTGTTTTGGGCTCATTTGCCGGTGCTCTCTTTTCAAAAGAGTTTGCTTTAAGAATTCCTCCGAAAGGTGAGATGATAAAGGGGTTCCTTGGCGGTGGTCTGATGGCAGTGGGAGCAACTATTGGTATCGGATGCTCAATAGGCTCTTTCTTCAGCGGTGTTCCTGCCCTCTCAGGCGGAGCTCTTGTTTTTACTCTCGGTATGTTTATCGGAGTTATTCTCTCTTTAAAATATCTGCTTTGGGAAATGGAAAAATTCCCAAAATGGAGTTCAGGAAAGAGTTATACTTTTTTAGCTGCTCAACCTAATAAGGGTTTATGGCAGATAATTGCCGGCGCGTTAGTATTAGCAGGCGTTATCGTAATCGCATATTTGTATTCAGATACTAACCCTGTTATGACTTGGTTTATAATTATCGCAGGGCTGATGGGATTAATTTCTCAACGTTCGAGATTCTGTATCGTAAAATCGTTCAGAGATCCGTTTATGAGCGGCGAGTCACAGGGTTCGGTAGGCGTAATAGCCGGTCTTGCTGTTAGTCTTATAGGTTTTACGGTAATTAAATATTTTGGGATAGGTGCTGCGGGCGATGTTTCTCTTCGTGCAAGAGAGTTAACATGGGTATTTCCTCATTTTTGGGCTAAAGCTGTAATAGGAGGGTTCATCTTCGGCCTGGGAATGACTATAGCCGGAGGATGTGCGGTAGGTACTCTGTGGAGAGTTGGTGAGGGTCAGGTGAAACTATGGTTCTCTGCTTTGGGATTAATTATCTTCTCTCCTCTCTCAAATAATCTGCTCGTTCCGGTAGTGGACAAAATGTTGCCTCAGAGCGCAAAATTTAAGAATTATCTGCCCGACTATTTAGGATATGATGGTGCATTCCTGTTGATTACAGCTCTGCTGATTTTATGGTATGCGTTTGTAAAATGGAATGAGAGAACAGGTAAGTTCAGTGCATTTTAAAAGGAGAAATTATGAATAAATTAATAAAATTTACGACTATAGCTCTCTTTGCCGGGTTTTTGGCAAGTTGCAGCGGTATTTATGAAGATGGAGCCGAAATGGCTGCCGATACTAAATCAAAGGTAAAATCTACCAGTGTCGATTCTCTAAAAAAGATGATTGAAAATGGCGAAGATCTTTTGGTAATTGATGTACGTTCTTCTTCGGAATATCTTACCGAAAACATTCCCGGTTCTGTAAACATGAGTCGCGGCATGCTTGAATTCCAAATTGATAATCCCGATTTCTGGGCTCAGCAATATATGTACCCTCCCGAAAAAACAGGTAAAATCATTATCTGCAGTAAAAACGGCGATTTGGGAATTTTGTCGGTATACTCCTTAATGAAATTGGGTTATAAAAATATTTTTAATCTGGATGGGGGCTACAGTGCCTACAATCCTAATCAGGATCCTAATGCAGCTCCTAAAAAAAGCGGAGGATGCGGCGGATCAATTTAAACAAAATTACTATTACTATTAAACAAAAAAATCTATGAAAAAATTAAATGTATTTAAAACATTAGCTCTTGCAGGTATTGTATCTGTATTTGGTTTAACAAGTTGTGTGGAGACAATTCAAACACCTGTTGTAGATAACTACAAAACGCTTACCGACTATATGAAAGCGAACAGTCTTGACCTTAACAATATGACAACTAACTGGGTAATTGATGCTCCTTCTGTTAATACCAGAGGAATTGCAAACTATTATTTTCTTGATTTAAGATCGGCTGCTGATTTCTCAACAGGTCATATTCAAGGAGCTGTTAATACAACTATGGCAAATGTACTTACAGCAGCTGCTGCTGTTCCTGTTGCAAAAAAAGACAGTATCATAGTTGTGTGTTATACAGGACAAACTGCTGCTTGGGCAAATGTTGCTTTAAGATTAAGCGGATATCCTAAGAGCAGGATTTTAAAATGGGGAATGAGCAGTTGGAATACAATTTTTGACAGAAATACTGCAAATATTTCTAATCAAGGAACAGGAAACGCAAACTGGTCTACAACAAATACAATTAAGACTCCTGTTACTTTTGGTTTGCCTACAATTACGACAACTCAAACTACAGGTGCTGCAATTCTCAGCGAAAGAGTAGCCTACATTTTGACAAAAGGGCTTCAGCTGGTAAATGCGGCCGATGTTCTTGCAACTCCTTCAAACTACTTTATCAACAACTATTGGACAGATGCTAACGTTAACCAATACGGCCATATTAAAGGTGCATACAGACTAAATGAGACTCTTACTTTGGCTGCCGACGGAATGAAGAATCTTGATCCTGCTGCTCAAATTGTAACATACTGCTGGACCGGACAAACATCTGCTTTAGTATCTGCATATCTTAATGTTTTAGGCTATAATGCATGGAGTTTAAAATTTGGAGCAAACTCTATGATTAATGCAGCTTTGACTACAAATAAATGGAGTTCTGCAACTCCTGGCAGTTACGCTTATGTAACAGGTGCAAACTAATTTTTAATCAAAAATTATCATGAAAAAAATATTTTATATTTTATCGATTTTTACTTTCGCATTGGTATCTGTAAATGCTAATGCTCAAGGTTGCGGAAGTACCGGAAGTGGCGATTTAGTGGGTGTTTTCGGGTTTATTCAACCTCAGTTCAACTATAATATTAATGGCAAAGACGCCAATGGAAAGAGCCTGAATACCAATAATTTCACATTTAACAGAGCAAGATTAGGCGTAATGGGTTCGATTCCTTATGATATTGATTATTACGTTGTTGCAGAATTAAGTCAGTTTAAAAATTCATCGAATACTGTTCACTTGTTAGATGCATACGTATCTTATACAAGATTCGGAAAATGGGCAAAAATTACACTTGGTCAGTTTAAATCACCATTCAGTTTGGAACAAAATACAGCTTGTTCGGGACTCTATACTATTAATCGTTCAGAAGTTGTTAATCAATTGGCGGGCCCTCAAAGAGACCTTGGTCTTTTAATCAGCGGAGGTCACGATTCTCTTGGCGTTACATACAGTTTAGGATTTATGAACGGAACAGGATTCAATGTTGTTGACGACAATAATAATAAAAATATTATTGGTCGTTTAGTAATAAATCCACTTAAAAATCTGAAAATCGGAGGAAGCTTTAAAGTTGGTAAAATTAACCCGACCGATCCTACAAAAGAGCTTAATAATATTTTCAGAGTTGCTGGTGAACTTCAGTATACCTGGAAAAAACTGTTCCTGCAATCTGAATATATTTACGGCCAAGACAAACTAAATTCAGCATCACAAGTTCCGATTTACGGAGGTTGCGGCGGTATCGTAGGTTTTGAAACTAAACAAGCAGGAACTTATTCAAAGAGCGGATTCTGGGCGATTGCTTCGTATAAAGTGAACGATAAAATCGAGCCGGTTCTAAAATTCGACACATGGAACTCCGATCAGGGTGTTGTAGGTAAAAGGACAAACTACTATACAGTTGGTCTGAACTATTATGTTAATGATTATTCAAGAATACAAATCAACTATGTCAATGTTCAGGAATCAATTCCGGTTATAAATGACATGTTGATGATTCAAGTACAGGCAAAATTCTAAGAAATTAAAAAAAGATAAAATGAAAAAAATTATTCTTGCATCCCTTTTATTAATGTTTACAGCACATGTAAGTGCTCAGTTAATATCTGTGGACGAACTTTCAAAAATAATTAAAAACCCTAATGTTGTAGTTATAGATGCAAGACCTGCAGGAGATTATTTAAAAACTCACGTAGACGGTGCAATAAATATCGATGTAACTACCCTCAGCGATAACAGTGTAATTGAAGGTACTCTGAGAAAACCGTCAGAACTTGCCTCAATTCTTGGAAGCAACGGAGTAGCAAAAAACAGCAAAATTGTGATATACTGCAAAACAGGAATCAGCGCAGGACGTATGTATTGGATTCTTAAATATTTAGGATGTGACGATGTATCTGTTTTGGATGGCCAAATGAACGCATGGTTCGCCGGCAGAAAGCCAATTACCAAAACACCGAAAAAACTCGCCGCCGTAACATTTACTCCATCTGTCAATTCTGCAATTTTTGTAGATAAAGCTTATGTTAAATCAAAATTATCGGCTCCCGGAACTATTCTCGTAGACTCAAGAAAGAAAGAGGATTTTGAAGCAGGTCATATTGGAAATGCCATAAACATTCCAAGTGATTTATCTATCAACGAGTCAAAATTGAAAGCAGTCTCAGAACTAAATTCGATTTTCTCAGGTGTTCCAAAAGACAAAGAGGTTATTTGCTATTGCAAAACAGGAACTACTGCCGCATTTACATATTTTGTGCTTAAGTCAATTTTAAAATATCCGAACGTAAAAGTATACGACGGTGCTTACCTTGATTGGGTACACAATTAATAAGAGAAAATAAAATGAAGAAATCGATTATATTCTTTTTATGGGCACTGACTATTTCTGCTCTTACGGCTTGTTCAGGTAACGACACTAAACAATATGCAAGCGTTAAGGAGATGGTAGATGATGCAAAATCTTCCGTTAATTGGATTAGTGCAGATGATTTCAAGAAGGTCCTCGAATCGGGCAGTAAGTACTATTTGATAGATTGCAGAGAAGCCGCTGAATTTGACTCATCTTGCATTAAAGGAGCAATCTCAGTCCCTCGCGGCGATCTTGAAAACAGTATCTCCGAAAAAGCACCAAAACACAGGCTTCCTCTTTACATATACTGCAACAATGGCGATAGATCTGCACTTGCAGCGAAAATACTTCCGCAACTTAAATATGCACATGTAAAAGTAATCACCGGAGGTTTTGAAAATTGGCAAACTGCGTATCCGGACTTAGTAGAAATGCATCCTGTACGCGGGAACAGCACTGCAGCAGCGCCTAAGAAATCTTCAGGAGGTTGCGGAGGTTGATTTTAAAACATTTAAATAAATTAATATGGCAAAAATGGTAATCGGACTTGCGTCCGGAAGTATAGACAAACTTGTTGGAGCAGGTGTTATTATGAGCGGAGCTGCAGCGGCAGATATGGACATAGAAGTATATGTTCTTTTGACAGCGGCAAGAGCTTTCCTTAAAGAGAACGAAGGGCTTCAGGACTCGTTTATCGAATATCCCCACTTAAAAAATGAGATGTTGGAAAGAATGCAGGAACTTAAGATGCAAAATTGGGTTGATGCCTTTCGTCAGGTAAAGGAGTTCACCAATGTAAAAATTTACATCTGCAGTTTGGCAGGCAAAATGTGGAAGGGAGACTCTTTAGACCAGTACATCGATATAGTAGATGACTTTACAGGAATATTCCAGTATGTAGAGGCAGCACAATCTGCCGACCTGCATATGAATCTGTAGTCCGGCAACTAAGTATGAAAAGAGAGGCTGACCAAAACCGGTCAGCCTCTTTTATTATTAAACAAGAATCTTTGTTTAGTTTTTCTTGATATAATTAAATAAGCTCTTTAACAATTGAGAATCTTCTGATGAGGCTCCCACCATAATTTCGAATTCTCCCGGTTCAATTATCCTCTTGAAATTTTTATCCAACATTTCCAACATCTCAGGAAATACTTCAAACGTCACAATCTTCTCCTCTCCCGCTTTAAACTGAACCCGTTTAAAATCTTTCAGCTCTTTGACAGGTCTTGTTATACTGCTGTACTTATCTCTTATGTAGAGTTGAACTATCTCTTCGCCTTCGTATAAACCATTGTTTCTGATTTTTACCTGAACAGTAATTTTGTCTTTTGCCGTCATATCCGTTTTGCTCAAAGTCAAATCGGAATACTCATATTTATTAAACGACAATCCGAAACCGAACGGGTATAGAGGGGTTTTCGGTTCTGCAAATACATAATTTACATAATGAGTAGGTTTTTGATTGTAATAGATTTGAATCTGGCCACTGTTTCTGGGAATTGTAATTGGCAGTTTGGCAGATGGATTTACTTTACCGAATATTATTTCGGCAACAGCCTCTCCTCCATACATCCCCGGTTCCCAGGCATTCAATATGGACGGGATATTCTCTGCTTCCCACTCTATCGACAAAGGTCTTCCGGAAACTAAAACCAAAATCGTCGGTTTACCGGAAGCATAAACTCTTTTAATAAGATCCTCCTGAAGCCCTACTAAACTTATATTTGCTCTGTCGGCATTCTCCCCGCAAGTACGGTTATTCCATTTCTCTCTGTTCATGTAGTCGCCTGCAACCACAATGTTCAAATCACTTTGACGAGCAGCCTTTTCAGCCGCAGCCACTCTCTCTCCGCTCATATCTGCCGGATCCCACCCCTGGTCAATAAAAGTGATATTACTCTCATTTGCAAGCTCTTTAATGCCCTCTAATATAGTTATTACATTTTCCTTCTTTTGCGGAGCCGACCAATCTCCGAGTATATTATGATCGTCGGCATTGATTCCTGTAACCATAATTCTTTTGTACTGACCGTTACGAACAGGCAACAACGAATCGTTTTTGAGCATAACTACAGACTTTCTTGCAGCTTCAAGTGCAGTTGCCCTGTGCTCCGGCGATAATCTGATCTGCATTGTTTTTGATGAATCAGCCAGAGGATTCTCAAATAAACCGAGTTTGAATTTGACATATAAAATTTTACGAACCGATTCATCAATCCTGCTTTCCGGAATTCTGCCCTCTTTAACCAATTCACAAACCATTTCGTTCCAGTTAATTCCATGCATGTGCATATCCACTCCGGCCATAATTGCCTGATAATATGCCTCTTTAAGAGTCTCGGCAGTAGCATGGGAGTTATGAAGCTGTTCAATATCCATCCAGTCGCTAATTATAAAACCCTTAAATTTCCACTCCCCTCTCAATATATCTTTAATTAACCACTCATTATTATGACAAGGAACACCGTTAAGCTCATTGTGAGCAGTCATTAATGAATAAGCACCGGCATCGACACCCGACTTGAAAGGAGGGAAAAAAACTTCCCGAAGCGTTCTCTCAGAAATATCGGCAGGCGCAGCATTTATACCGTTTACAGGTTGACTGCCTCCCACGAAATGCTTAATGCAAGCTAAAACATCTTCACTGCTGTTTAAACTCCTTTGGTAACCCTTAACAGCAGCCCTGCCGAACAACGAAACCATAATAGGATCCTCTCCGTAGGTCTCGCCAACTCTGCCCCATCGAGCATCCCTGGCAACTTCAACATTCGGATTGAATGTCCAGTGCATGTTCATAGCCCTCATTTCCAATGCAGTCTCTCTTGCAATTTTATATGCAAGCGTAGTATCAAAAGTTGATGCGAGACCGATATTTGTTGGGTATACAGTATTGTCCGGAGCGTTAGCGTTTCCGTGAATAGCATCTATTCCGAAAATTAGTGGAATTCCCAGTTTACTCTTTAGCGCCAGTTTTTGCAGATATATTGACTCCTCTATTGTGACTACGTGAAGAAATGAGCCAATAAGTCCTTCAGATACCATCTTTTCCACATCCTCAGCCGAGTGCCCTTCATAGTACTGATGATTTTCATCTGAACCGTTTTTTATCATCTCAATGCCTACAAACTGATTCATCTGCCCTACTTTTTCTTCAAGAGACATTCTTTTTAACAAATCATTTACCCGTTTTTCAATTGGTGCATCAGGGTTTTTGTAAACAATTCCGGAATTATTACATGAAGATAAAAGCAGAAGGATTAGCGCGGAAAAGGTAAGTATTCTCATAGTCTGTATTTTTAATATATTTTCTCTCCGAGAGCAATTTTCAGTTTTAGTAAAGACAAAGAGTAGTCAATTCGCGATTTCAATAAAAACAGCTGACTTTCGGCAACAGCTGTCTCAGCATCGAGCAAATCAAGATTTGTCAGCGAACCCGCTTTGAAACTGACATCTGCCAAAGAGAAAGCCTTTACAGCCTGCTTCAATTGCAGTTCAGATTGTTTAATCTTTAACAAGTTTGCCTGAGTATTCACTCTTGCCTCAACTATTTCGTTTACAATATTTCTTTGCGCTAAATCGAGGTCGGCAGATACACTTTTTATTTCGGCTTTTGCCTGAACCTGACTATATTTCTTCCTGTTTGCATCAAAAATCGGAACTTTAAAACCTAGCCCCAGGGCATAATTAAATTTCGGAGTCGCAAGGTTTGGAATATACCCGTTTTTAAAACCACCGGTAGCAAAAAGATTTACCGCCGGATTATTTTGTAAATCTACAATTTTTGAGCGCAGTTCAGAAATCGTGCTACGCTGTTTTGCTATCTTAATCTCCTCTCTCTGTGATAGTGCAACAGCTGTCATACTCTCAACGGAGGGCAAAACTACTTCCTCTTTTATATCCTTTTTAAGTATCAGATTGTTACTTTGATTCTCTCCTAAAAATGAGTTAAGAAGTGAGAGCTGTATCTGAAATGATGACTCCAGATCGGTCCTTTGATTTTCGATATTAGATATTCTGACATTGGTTGTGAGAATTTCATAATCTGTAGCAGATCCTGTAGCTGCTCTCTTTTTAACAAAAAGCAGATGTTCATTCAGATTGGCAATTTCCTGATTTTTAATTGCTATTGCCTCTTTAAGAAAAAGCAGGGAGTAGTAATTTGCAGCAAGGTTTAGTGATAACCTTTGTTTAAGTTGTTCAACGGAGAGTAGAGCAAGCTCTTTATTTAGATTTTCAAGTGCGACACTCTTTTCTGACTTTCCAAAATCGTACAAAAGTTGGTTATAATTAAGAGCAGCAGAGTAATTGTCGGCAGGATACAAGCTGAACGTTCCCATTTCAGGTATAGAAATTTGAGACGTAGGCCCAATATGTGAATACGAAGCCGATAAATCGATATTGGGATTATAAACCGATTTCGCCAATCCAATTCGTGCATTGGCATATTCAATCTCCTGTTCAGCTTTTTTAACAGAGGGATAATTACTAATAACTCTGTTAACTATACTGCTTAACGAGAGAGAATCACCATCCGTTTTTTGAGTGTTGTTTTGAGCACTCAACGAAACTGATGAGAGGCAAAACAGCATATTTATATAAAAAATGTATTTCATTATAATTACTTTAAATCAATTTATTAATGTTTTAGTGCATTCTTCTTTTTTGTGTGCAAAAATATTATCGGAATGAATCCTACAAATGTAACCATTGCTGCCAGAAAGAAATCATCATCTACCCCCTGTATAAAGGCCTGTATGTTTACGTGTTGCATTAATATACTTTGACCTTGTTTGAGAGCTGTACCATACGGACTTCCGGCGTGTTGCTGAATGTAGTATGCCATATTATGAGTAACATTCTGTACTACCTGAGAATTTGCCTCAATTGCTTGTCCGTAAACCTGCGCATGGAAGTTAGTTCTGGATGTAAGCATTGTACTTAAAATAGCGACTCCCAAACTTCCTCCGATTTGTCTTACCGTATTTGAGATACTCGATGCCTGAGCCATATGATCACGAGGTATTGAATTAAGCGACATTGTACTGAGAGGAGTAAAAATCATTCCCATTCCCAAGCCTCTTAAATATAACGACAACATTATAAATGAGTGTTCGGAGTTGTAAGATAAATAGTAATTTAATATGAAACTTATACCTAACAGACTTATACCGACAAATAGCGGAATCTTCGGATTAGTTTTATCGGAAACGATTCCCACCATAGGAGCAATCAATCCCTGAATAATTCCAACAGGCAAGAATACTGCACCCGATTGAAGTGCTGTATATCCCAAAGTGTTTTGCAGATACAACGGCAACAAAAAGGTACTTCCAAACATTCCCAATCCAAAAACAAGCATAAACAGGTTGGCCAAACCGAAGTTTCTGTCTGCCAACAACCTCAATTCAAGCAAAGGATACTTCGTTGTAAGCTCCCTCGTCAAAAAGACAGCTAAAGCAATTGCAGAAATCGCAAAGCATATTAAAATGTGAGGAGCGCTCCATCCGGCAGAATTACCGGCAGAATTACCTTCAGATAGTGCATACAAAAGCACCGGAAGGAAAATTACTACCGATAAAAATCCCACAAAATCGAACTTTCTCACATTCGGGTGGACAAACTCTCTCTGAATTATAACAGTAAATAACAGAGCCATTATTCCAACAGGCACATTAATATAGAAAATCAACTGCCAGCTGAAATTGTCTACAAGATAGCCTCCCAACAACGGACCGAACGAAACCGAAGCAGCAGCAGCAATTGACCAGAAGCCTAAAGCAACCCCCCTCTGTTTTGGCGGAAACTCTCTTGTTATAATCGCCATCCCCAGCGGTTGTACAGTTCCGGCTCCCAATCCCTGAATAATCCTTGAGATTATCAGCGATGTTTCGTCATTTGACAACCCGCATAAAAGAGAACCGGCAGTGAAAAGAAAGAGCCCCCAAAAATATACCTGTTTATAACCGAATTTATCGGCTAACCATCCCGAAGTCGGCAGCATGGCTGCCATCGCAAGCATATATGCCGTGATAATCCACTGAATTGTATCAAGACCCACTCCAAATGAAGACATTATTTTTGGCAACCCTACATTCACTATAGTTGCATCCAATACAGCCATAAAAGTGCCCAACATAATATTGGCTAATACAAACCACTTGTATTTTTGGCTTCTCGGATGAAAAAGGGAATCCCTGTTTCTGAGGTTTCTGCGGACTTTATGTAAAGCAGATACTTTTCGCATTATTATCTGATAATTTTTACGACAGCCGACATACCGGTAAGCAAATTAAATGAGGTAAGGGGAACGCCCTCTTCTGTTGCATCAATAGAAATTTTCAAAGGAATTCTCTGTGTAACTTTCGTAAAGTTTCCGGACGCATTATTAGGCGGAATTAAAGAGAATTGTGATGCAGTTGAAGATCCAATTGTGAATATTTTCCCGGTGAATACAAC
>CAZOOH010000024.1:0-15394 GCA_964581375.1 uncultured Muribaculaceae bacterium | reverse complement strand
AAGCCTTCATCTTTCCAAAGTTTAGGCTATCTCTTAAATGAAAATATTTAAAAAGTTTCCTGTAATTAAAAAACAGAAGAGATACCGATAAAGCTAATCCCGAATATTGAGCAATCACAGTACCGTAGGCAATACCTGCAAATCCCAATCTGGTATGTAAAGCCAAAATATAACAAGCGACAAGATTTACAACATTAACCAAAATATCGATAGCCATAGGACTCTTGGCATTCTGCATTCCCAGAAACCATCCTTTAAAAGCAAAAATTGACAGAGTAGCAGGAGCAGCCCATATCCTTATCAAGAAATACTCTTTAGCCAATTGAGCCACATGAGGGGAGGTATCAACAATCAACAAAGCCGTTTTTACAAAAACAAACTGAATAGCCAGCAAAATAAAAGCAACCAGTAAAGCAGTAGATAAAGATTGCTCCAGAGTTCTTACTGAATCCCTCAAATCCCTTCGTCCATAAGCCTGAGCAGTAATCCCGGCAGTACCGATCCTCAGAAACCCGAAGTTCCAGTAAAGTAATTCAAAAAGCATCGTACCGATAGCCATTCCGCCTATCATCGACGCATTACCTAAACGCCCCGAAATAGCCACATCAACGATACCAACCAATGGAATAGTAATATTTGCGAGAATACTCGGGCCTGCTATTTTCAGGATTTTTCTGTTAATTCCGTTCTCCTTCATCATCGGTATTTCTCCTCCTCTTCAAGCATACCCAAATAAGAATCATATCGCTCACCTGCAATAATCCCACACTCTACAGCCTCCTTTACGGCACATCCCGGCTCATGAGTATGAGTACAAGGAGAGAACCGGCATTTTTCCAACAAAGGCAACATCTCCCTAAAATAGTGACTAAGTTCCTCCTTATCCATCTCAATCAGCCCAAACCCCTTAATACCAGGAGTATCTATAATAAAACCACCACTAGACAACGCATGCATTTCATAAAAAGTAGTAGTATGCTTTCCCTGATTATGATAAGTAGAAATATCGCCCGTTTTAATTTCAATAGATGAGTCCAGAGCCTTTATAAGAGTAGATTTGCCAACACCCGATTGCCCCGAAAAAAGAGAAATCTTACCTCTGCACAAATCCCTTACTAAATCGATATTCTCCCCCGTTAAGGCAGATACCTTTATAACCGGATAACCCACAGATTTATATAAATCCAAAAACGATTCAACCCTTTCGTTGTTAAATTCGTCATAGGCATCACACTTATTTACCACAATAGTTACAGGAACCCTGTAGGCCTCACAAGTAACAAGAAAACGATCTATAAAAGCAAGCTTAACCTCTGGAAAATCGACCGTAACAATCAAAAAAACCATATCCAGATTCGAAGCAATAATATGAGCCTTTCTCGATAGATTGGTAGATTTACGAATAATATAATTTTTTCTGGGATGAACTCTCACAATGACTCCCTCACCCGGCCCCGTTTCGTCATAATCTACAACATCGCCAACAGCAATAGGATTAGTAGTCTCATCGCCCTTTAACCTTAGCTTGCCTCTGACCGTACATTTAACAGGATTCCATTCAGGCAGATGGCTCACCAGATAATTACTGCCGGTATGTTTAATTACAATTGAATTAGTTCTTTCCATTTTTGTAGCTCTGGACAAAGATAGAAAATTGTAGAAAAACGATTAACTTCGCTCACTAATTTGTGAAAATTATGTTAAAACAGAAAGAATTAGATAACATTATAGATGAGAAAATTGCGTCACTCGATTTAAAAGGAGTCCCCTCAGAGTTGTACGATCCGATAAACTATTTAGTTTCGACAGGAGGGAAGAGAATAAGACCCAAATTTGCGATAACCACTTACAATATATTTTCCGACAAGATCGACGATTCAATACTTCTCCCCGCAATAGCCCTTGAAATATTTCACGGGTTCACATTGATTCACGACGACATTATGGATAAGGCCCCTGTCAGAAGAGGCAACCCAACTGTACACCGAAAATGGAACGACAATATTGCCATCCTTTCGGGCGATGTAATGTGCATAAAATCATACGAATATCTGGCAAATGCCCCCAAAGAGAGACTTCCCCAAGTTCTGAAACTATTTACAAAAACAGCAGCCGAAGTGTGTGAAGGACAACAGTTCGATATGAATTTCGAGAATTTGTCCGAAATAACAATGGAGGAATATAAAATGATGATAGGACTCAAGACTGCAGTTCTGATAGCATGTTCTGCAAAATTGGGAGCAATAATTGGCGGAGCCGATGAGAAAATCGCAAACATCTTATACGACTTCGCATACCAAATGGGCTTCGCCTTTCAAATTAAAGATGATTATTTAGACACATTCGGTTCCACCCAATCCTTCGGGAAAGAGATAGGAGGCGATATTTTAAACAACAAAAAGACCTGGCTTTTAGTAGAAGCGATGCACAAAGCAACACCATCGCAAAAAGAGAGGATAATTAAATTGCTTAACGACAAAAAAATCGCTGCCTCAGAGAAAATTGAGCAGATGACAAAACTATACGAAGAAACCGGCGTAAAAGAATCTGCCGAAAAAGCTATAAAAGAGCTGCACACCAAAGGAGTAGATATATTGAAAAATGGCAATTTGAATCAGGAACACTTCAATGTTCTCATCGAATTTGCCGACAATCTTATATTCAGATCCAAATAGTGCCCCAAAAATAAATTTAAAATGAATAGAAACGATATAGAGATAATGTCCCCGGCGGGGAATTTTGAAGCATTGACAGCAGCCATACAGGGTGGTGCAAATGCTGTATATTTCGGAGTAGGAGAGCTCAATATGAGGTCGCACTCCGCCAACAATTTTTCGGTAGAGGATCTGCCGGAGATAGTAAGCAGATGCAATCAAAGCAAAGTCAAGTCTTATTTGACTCTAAACATAGTACTTTATGACGAAGACCTCGAGCCGATGAGAAATACCATAGACGCAGCAAAAAATGCAGGAGTCACCGCTGTAATTGCTTCCGACATGTCAGCAATTTTATATTCGAGAAAAGTAGGTTTAGAGGTACATATATCGACACAGCTCAATATTTCAAACGCAGAGAGTGTTCGGTATCACTCACAGTTTGCCGACGTTATGGTTTTGTCGAGAGAACTGAATCTTATTCAAATCAAAGCCATTAGCGATGTTATTGTAAGAGACTCAATTACCGGGCCATCAGGCCAGTTGGTTAAGTTAGAACTCTTTTGCCACGGAGCATTGTGTATGGCAGTGTCGGGCAAATGTTACCTGAGTCTGCACGAAACGGGAGCATCTGCCAACAGAGGAAACTGCTATCAAATATGTCGCAGAGGTTATGAAGTTACCGATGTCGAAACAAACAGGCAACTACTTGTAGACAACAAATATATAATGTCGCCAAAAGATTTGTCGACAATCGAGTTTCTCGATAAAATTCTTGAGGCAGGAATAACTGTTTTAAAAATTGAGGGGAGAGCGCGGTCGGCAGATTATGTGAAAACCGTGACATCTGCATACAGAAGAGGGGTAGATGCATACTTCGAAGGGACTTATGACGATTCGCTCAAAACAGAATTAAAAGATGAAACGGCAAAGGTTTTCAACAGAGGATTCTGGGATGGATACTACCAGGGAGCAAAGTTGGGTCAGTGGAGTGAAGTCTATGGAAATAAGGCAACTAAACGAAAAACGTATGTCGGAAAGGTGACAAATTTCTTTAGTAATTTATCGGTTGCAGAGGTGCTCGTTGAGACCGGAGAAATTGTTGTTGGAAGCCATATTCTTATTATGGGGCCATCAACGGGTGTGGTTGAGATGGTTGTAGGAGAGATTCGGGTCGATCTTGTGGCTGTCGGGAAAGCTTCAAAAGGCGAATTCTGCTCTATCCCTGTTGAAGAGGGTGTTAAACTACGTCGATCCGATAAAATTTATTTGTGGAGCGATGTCGATTGAAAATACCATACCCGAAAGAGTCAGAATATTTATCAAAGAGCATTTTGTTCTGACAATGGCATCTGCCTCAGAAAATGATATCTGGTGCGCAAATGCATTCTATGTCTATATTGAAGAGGAGGATTTGCTTGTTATAACATCCGATATTAAAACCAGACATATTAAAGTAGCAGCGGAAAGTGCCGGGGACGGTAATTTTCCTATTGTTGCCGGATCTGTTGTGCTTGAGACTGAGACTATCGGGAAGATTCAGGGGTTGCAGTTTACAGCTTCTCTTATAAAAATAGAGGACACCTTTTCAAACTACAGAATGCAGTATTTAAAAAGGTTCCCCTATGCTATTTTAAAGGGTGGCGAACTTTGGCTCCTAAAATTCAGAGAGCTTAAATTTACCGACAACAGATTGGGTTTTGGCAAGAAGATAAATATCAATCTTAGCGAAAATTCCTAATTCAAAACCCCGACTAAATTTGCTTATCTAATTCCGAAAACAGATTTAATCTGCTCTACGGCATCGGTCTTTTCCCAACCGAAAAACTGAATCTGCTTAACTACTTTAGACCCGTTTACTGTTACCTCAACATCTTTTACGAATGGGTCTCTGCCCATGTGGCCGTAAGCTGCGGTAACTTCGTAAATCGGATTTTTCAGTTGGAAACGGTCGATTATTTTCGATGGTCTTAAATCGATAAATTGAGGAATTTTTGCAGCAATTTCTTTGTCGGGCATAATTGCTGTACCGTAGCTGTTTACAAAAATACTTACAGGTTCGGCAACTCCGATTGCATAAGCAACCTGAACAAGAATCTCTTTTGCAACGCCTGCAGCAACGAGGTTCTTGGCAATATAACGGGCAGCGTAGGCAGCTGAGCGGTCAACTTTGCTTGGGTCTTTTCCCGAAAATGCACCACCTCCGTGAGCTCCTTTACCTCCGTAAGTGTCTACTATGATTTTGCGCCCGGTAAGACCGGTGTCGCCGTGAGGCCCGCCAATAACGAACTTGCCGGTAGGATTTACAAGCAACTTATAGTCGTCTTTAAAAAGCTCCCTTGTTTCAATCGGCAACCTTTGCAAAATTTTAGGAATCAAGATGTTCTTGATGTCGCTCTCAATTTTCTTATGCATAGCCTTGTCGGTGTCAAACTCGTCGTGTTGTGTAGAAATTACAATAGTATCTACTCTTACCGGTGTGTTATTGTCGCTGTACTCTACCGTGAATTGAGATTTTGCGTCGGGGCGCAGATACGGCATCAATTCGCCCTCCTTCCTTATTTTTGACAACTCTAGTAAAGCAATATGAGAGAGGGTCAAAGGCAGAGGCATATACTCTTCTGTATCCGAACAAGCGTATCCGAACATCATCCCTTGGTCGCCCGCGCCCTGTTGGTCGCGATTTTCGACATCAACTCCTCTGTTAATGTCGGCAGATTGTTCATGAATTGCCGATAGAATTCCGCAAGAATTTCCATCGAACATATATTCTGCTTTGGTGTAACCGATTCTGTTAATTACCTTTCTTGCAATACCTTGAATATCGACATAAGCTTCAGACTTTACCTCTCCGCCAATTACTGCAAGGCCTGTACTCACAAAAGTTTCACAGGCAACTTTTGATTCAGGATCGCATTTTAGAAATTCATCCAATATAGCATCCGAAATTTGATCGGCAACTTTATCGGGATGTCCCTCTGATACCGATTCTGATGTAAATAAATATGACATGTTATATATATTAAAAAATTACTCATTAAGTGAATGAGCAGGCTACAATAAAATATGCTAAATGATTAATGAATAACAGTTAACGAATAATACAATTTAGCATTTTTTTATGTGGTTGCAAGCAGCCAAATCTCTCCACAATCTGCGGCAAAAGTAAGAAAAATTAATTTCCGACCAAAATGAATGAAGAATTTATTAAATGTTGATAAATTTGTTATGAACTTATAACTGTTTTGTTATCAAATTTAGTATTTTTGTCACACTAATAAACCAATTTTATAACTACTATGACTAAATCAATTAAGAAAGTTTTTCTTACGGTTGTCAGTATGTTTGTTGCTTTTGCTGCTGTAGCACAGGTTACAACATCCACAATGAGTGGAAAAATTACTGAAACAAACGGAGCTCCGGCTATAGGTGCAGCTGTTATTGCAACACACCTTCCAACAGGTGCGCAATACCACGCAATTGCCGATAATAACGGTAACTATCGCATTTTAAACATGCGTCCGGGAGGTCCTTATACTGTTGTTGTTAAGCTGCTTGGCTATCAAACAGTCGAAACACAGGGCGTAAGCATTGCGCTGGCAGATAACTACGTTTTAAGCACATCGCTTAAAGAAGAGGTCGTTGGTCTCAACGCTATCGTTGTGTCAGCGGTTGGAAGCAAATCAAACATGAAATCGGACAGAGCTGGTGCTATCACTTCCATTGATATGAAAACAATGGATAACGTTCCTTCTATCTCAAGAAGCATGAACGATATGATTAAACTTACTCCACAGGTTTATGTATCAAGTAGCGGTCCACAAATCGGAGGTGCAAGTTACCGTTCAAGTTTCGTTACTGTCGATGGTGCAGCTTTCAATAATGCATTCGGTATCGGACAAAATCTGCCTGCAGGCGGTTCACCAATTTCTCTTGATGCAATCGAACAAATTTCAATCAGTGTTACTCCTTATGACGTTCGCCAAAGCGGATTCACCGGAGGTTCAATTAATGCTGTAACCCGTTCAGGTTCGAACAACATAAGTGCATCAGCATATACATATTACAACGATGATATGTTCAGAGGCAACAAAGTGGGTAACACTACTTTTAACCTTACAGAGTCAAAAAAACTTGTTTACGGATTCCGCGTTGGAGCCCCAATCATTAAAAACAAACTCTTCATTTTCATCAATGCAGAGAAAGAGAGCATTACAGAACCGGGCCCTTCAAGTGTTGCTTCAACAGCAAACAATCCTTATACCGATGGTAAGAACAATGTTGCAAGACCTACCGAAACAGCATTAGACGCTATTAGAAATTATTTGATTGACAAATATGACTACGATCCGGGTCTTTATCAAGGATACTCTTCACAAAGTCCCGGTCAAAAACTTCTTGCCCGTTTAGACTGGAACATAAACAGCAATCATAAATTTAATATTCGTTACAGCAATACACAAAAGAAGAATCCTACATTCCCTTCAACTTCTACTAGTGGATTGGCTAATACCAGTTTCACCTCAAATAACAGAACATCAATGTATGCAAAGTTCTTCCAAAATGCACGTTACTATCAGGAGACTAACTTCTCTTCTTATGCAGGTGAGTTGAATTCGAGGTTTTTTGACGGTAAATTAAACAATACATTACGTGTATCTTATTCGCACCAATATGAACCAAGAAGCTATGATGGAGGAGAATTCCCATTTGTAGATATAGTTGTTGCGGGTAATACTTATACATCTTTTGGAACAGATTTATTTTCATACGGTAACCTTAGAGATGTCGGTACCTGGAATTTTACAGATGAACTTTCGTTCAATTTAGGTAAACACAATATCCTTGCAGGTATTCAGTATGAAACCAATAATACCAAAAACGGATTCCAAAGATTTGGTACAGGTTATTTCACTTTTAAATTTAATCAAGAGACCGATTTGATGTCGGCAATAAGCGGTAACACTTTGTTCAGTAATCCTTACCAGTTTGCAATCACTCACTCAATGAATGAAGATTTCTCTCAGGCATATCCCGAATTTACATTCAATCAGCTTTCACTATACTTGCAAGATGAATTTACATTTAGTGACCGTTTCAAAGTATTGGGAGGTATTCGTATAGAGCTTCCTTCATATCCTGCTTTAAATACATATAGCGCACAAGTAGCAGGTATTACTTTCGAGGAAATCAACGGAAACGGAGGTAAATATACAACCGATGCTCTTCCTACAGCTAAAGTGATGCTCTCTCCAAGAGTTGGTTTTAACTGGGATGTTTTAGGCGACAGAAAAATAGTTGTTCGCGGAGGAACAGGTATATTTACCGGTCGTATTCCTTTTGTATGGATTGTATCTCAAGCAGGTGACGCTGGTGTACTTCAAAGAACTTACACTGCATTAAGCGGCGGTACAGCTACAATTCCTACACTTGCTGCAAATCGTATAGATATGTTGAACCAAATATATCCTACATGGCCTAACATTACAGGATCGGCTGCAAATATTACTTCAGTTTCTTTAATGTCGCCGGATCTTAAAATGCCTCAAACCTGGAAATCTTCTTTAGCTATCGACTTCAAATTACCGGGTAATGCACTTGCATCAATTGAGGGTATTTATAATCAAGATGTTAACCCTGTAACTGTAAGAAATATTGGTTTAACAGCACCAGTTTCAAGTGCAATTCCAAATTTTGCCGACAATAGACTTTATTATGGCGGTTATTACGATAATACATTGAAGAGTGCATATTTAATCAAAAACACCACTAAAGCAGGATACTACTATTCAGTAACTGCAAAATTGGAAAAGAGTAACTGGCACGGTCTTTCAGGAATGATGGCTTATACATACAGCAAAGCAACCAGCCTTGGAGACGGTTTCGGTGACCAGGTTTATTCTGCTTACCAAAATGCAGCTACAGTAAACGGTGTGAATCAGGAGGAGTTGGGAGCACCATCTTATGTAATGCCTCATCGTTTAATCGGATCTCTCAGTTATACTAAGGATTACGGAAAACATTTCGCAACTACAATTGGTTTATTTTATGAAGGAGGCCCTCAGGGAAGAACTTCATATACATACACTGCAAACGTATTGGGAGATGGCGGAGCATACAACCTTATTTATGTACCGTCTTCAGCGACTGAACTTACTTTCAGCAACTATACATATACCGATAAATACGGAGTTAGTCAAACCTATACAGCAGCAGCTCAACAGGCAGATTTCTGGAGTTTTGTCAATCAGGACAAACACCTCAGAACACGTAAAGGCCAGTATGCGCAAAGAAATGGTCTTATCTATCCTTGGGTTAACCAATTCGACCTTAAGATTACTCAAGATTACGTGTTTGATGTTAAAGGCAAGAAAAACAGATTCCAACTTGGTTTCGATATCCAAAATGTTGGTAACTTGTTAAACAGTGATTGGGGTAACAACTGGGGATATTCTCGCACATCAATTCTTAAAGTTGCTTCAAACGGATGGGGAAGAGGTTCGACAGCAACACCTGTATACCAGTTCCAAAGAAACGGTACAGAGGTGCTTAAAACATCTTTCACAAAAACCCTCGGAACATCGTCTACATACTTTATGCAACTTAGCTTAAGATACATTTTTAACTAGCATAATTATTCCAATAAGATTGAGAGTGGCTAAAAAGAAATTTTAGTCACTCTTTTTCATTATAAGGATTTATTAACCAAATTAATTTTTTAGCTTATTTTGATTAAATTTGTATAAAGAGGGGATTGTTATGAAGGGGCGAGAGACTAAGTTTAATAATATTGAAATCGGGAAGAGGGGAGAAGATGAGGCAGTAAGATTTCTTGAGAACAGGGGGCTGTTATTAAGAGATAGGAATTGGCGATTTGGCCGAAAGGAGTTGGATATTATTATGGAGGAGAGGTCTTTCATTCATTTTATAGAAGTTAAGACAAGGATTATCCCTGCATTGGTATCGCCACTAGAGAATATTAACAAAAAGAAAAGAGCCAATATTTTATATGCCGCGGCAAACTATTTGCGAATAAATAAGATTAAAAAGGAGGCAGTATTCGGAGTTGTAACTGTCGAAATTTCCGGCGATACAATCATTAATATTGAATATTATGCGAATGCTTTTAGAAGTAATTGGTAACATTAATTAATAAATATGAACAAAAACCATTATTGTATTATCATGGCGGGTGGAATAGGAAGCAGGTTCTGGCCTGTTAGCCGTAATTCCAAGCCGAAACAGTTTCTCGACATTCTTGGTACAGGAAAATCATTTTTACAACAGACATTTGAGAGATTCGCTAAGGTTATTGCCGAAGAAAATATTCTCATTGTTACATCGAGCCAGTATAAACAGCTTGTAAGCACTCAGTTACCCCAAGTGCCCGAAGAAAATATATTATTGGAACCCTACAGACGTAATACAGCCCCTTGTATAGCATACGCCACACATAAATTATTGCAAAAAAATCCGGATGCATCAGTTGTGGTGTCGCCATCCGATCATCTCATTCTAAATGACGAAATTTTTCTTGAAACAATTTGTAACGCACTAGATTTTGCCGATTCAAACAATATCTTGATGACCCTGGGAATCACTCCAACCAGACCGGAAACAGCCTACGGATACATTCAGGCAATTAAAAATAAACACCTGAATATCAATGGTCATGTAGCCTATGAAGTTAAGACATTTACCGAAAAGCCAAATGCCGAGTTGGCTAAGGTATTTGTAGACAGCGGAGAATTTATGTGGAATTCCGGAATCTTTATATGGAATTTAAAAACAATAAAAGAGGAACTGGCAATTCAACAGCCGGCAATTTCGGACCTTTTTGAAAGCGGTTCCGACTATTACTATACCGAAGAGGAAGAGTCGTTTATTTCGAGAGTTTATGAAGAATGCACCGGAATTTCGATCGATTACGGTGTTATGGAAAAGACCGACAAAGCTGTTGTTTACCCCGTATCGTTCGGCTGGTCCGATCTTGGAACCTGGGAATCATTATATGCTCAGGCAGAGACCGACAATTCAGGCAATATGATTCAGGCAGATTCTACCCTAATTGGCGAAGTAAACAACTCTATAATTATTTCCGAAGAGAAAGAGAAGCTTATAGTAGTTAAGAATCTCGATAATTTTATGATAATTAATACCGACGATGTTCTTATGATCTGCCCAAGAGAGGAGGCAGTATTTAAAAGTATCATAGCAGATGTCCCTCTCAAAGATTTTAACAAATTTCAATAGAGAATGCAAAAGAGCGAAAGAATTACAATAAACGTTCAATCCGAAACAGGTGTTTTGGAGGCGGTTTTATTGCATACACCGGGAGCCGAAGTTGAGAACATGACGCCAAAAAATACTCAGCGAGCACTTTACAGCGATATATTAAACTTGTCGATTGCCAAGAAGGAGTATGATCAGCTTTCGGGAGTGTTGTCTAAAACGTCTAAAGTGTTTTATATTAAAGATTTATTGGCAAAACTATTGGAGGATGTTCACTCAAAAGAGTCATTGATTGGTAAAATTTGTATTTCGGAGGGCGTTACCGATTATTTCGACTATCTGATGGATTTGTCACCAAAATCACTCTCACAAGTACTTATAGAGGGTTTGCCGGCAAAAATCAACACCCTTACAGCATACTTAAATGACGATTATTACGCACTTTTTCCACTGTACAATTTTTACTTTACAAGAGACTCCTCGGTGGCAATAGGGAATCAGGCACTTATCTGCCGAATGGCAAGTAAGGTAAGAATGAGAGAATCGCTCATAATGGAGGCAATCTTTAAGAGCGGCCGCTTTTTCGATTGCGAAATTATAAATGCAAACGATTTTATGGCGGGAGACCCATCCATAATGATTGAAGGTGGCGATGTCCTGATAGCTGCAAAAGATATTATAATAGTAGGAAGCGGTATGAGAACCAGCAGCCAAGGTATTGACACACTTATTACAAGGTTATGCAGAACTACAAAGTCCGATAAATTCCACGTAATAGTACAACAACTGCCCGATTCTCCCGAATCATTCATCCATCTGGATATGGTCTTTACTTTACTCGACATAGACAAAGCTATGGTCTATGAACCATTGATACTCAATGATAATCAGTATCAAACAGTTCATATTACCGTTGAGGGAGGGAAGGTGGCAAAAATAAAATCTGCCAACAATATACTCTCTGTTCTGAAAAAACTTGGGATGGATTTAGAGCCTGTTCTTTGCGGCGGCGATTTGGACGAATGGAATCAGGAACGTGAGCAGTGGCACAGCGGGGCAAACTTTTTCGCAATTGCTCCGGGAAAAGTTCTCTCTTATGCCAGGAACATCCATACTCTGAACGAACTCGACAAACATGGTTTTGAGATAGTTCCTGCGTGGGATATTGTTAATAATAAGAGGGATTTGTCAAAACTCGGGAAGTGTGTAATTACCATTGAGGGGTCGGAACTGCCAAGAGGTGGAGGCGGAGCAAGATGTATGACAATGCCTTTAAGGCGTAAAGAGCTGTAATTTAAAATCATTCAAAATATTATTTTATGAAAAAGGTTGCTTTGCTATTGAGCTCGATGCTCTATTTGTGTTCCTTTATTTCCGGCGAAAATTTAAGATTTGCAGTAAAACCTTCGTTATCGCCCGACGCAAAAACAATTTATTTCTCTTTTAACGGCGATATTTTTAAAGTCGGTGCAGATGGCGGAAATGCCTTATCGGTGGTTGCAACAAAAGGGTTTGACAGTAATCCAAGAGTTTCGCCCGATGGCAAATGGCTGGCATTTTCTTCGGATCTGGATGGGAACAATAATGTTTACATTGTAGCACTGGCGGGGGGAGAGATAACCCAATTGACCTACAACGACGCTAGCGATATTCCTGTTTCATGGAGCAGCGACTCAAAGACAATCTTTATAGAATCCGGAAGACTTAACCAGGTATCTACATACACTCTTAACCGTGAAGGTGGTACACCTGTACGACTTTTTGAAAACTATTTTAATACAGTCTCAAATCTTGTTCAAAATCCTGTGAACGGCAACTATATATTTAATGAATCAATGGAGGGCTTCAGCTTTGCAACCAGAAAAGGCTACAGAGGCGAGCATAACTCCGATCTGCTTGAGAGGAATCCGAATAAAAAAGAGTATGCCGAACTCACAACTTTCGACGGAAAAGACCTATGGCCTATGGTAGATGTTAAAGGTAACATCTATTACGCTTCGGAGGAGGCAAACGGATTTACAAATCTTGTCAAATATTCGAAAGAGAAGAGTGAGTATCTGACAAAATTTGATGTATCTATTCAGTATCCCACAATTGCTTACAACGGCGATGCAATTGTGTTTATAAAAGATTATCAACTGAATATATATGATCTTAAAACAAAAAAATCATATACTCCTCAAATTGAACTTGTTGACTCCAGAGTCAATAACGAAATTTCGGTCAAGATTGAGACGCCACTTTATGCATCGCTCTCTCCGGACGGGAAAAAACTTGCATTCAGTTTCAGAGGAGCGCTTTTTGTTTCCGACGCAAAGGGCAATTTTGTCACTCAAATTCAGACGCCTAAGAGCGAAAGGGTAACTGAAGTAGTTTGGGCAGATAATTCAACGGTTTACTACATAAGGACAAATCTCGGCTGGACAAACTTGTATAAGCAGACAATCGGGCAACAATCTGCCGAAAAAGAGGTATTTGCGCCAAAAGAGAATGTCAAAAGGCTTACTCTCTCTTCGAAAAGAGGGATGCTTGCCTTTGTTTCGGGGAGCAGCAGCCTCATGAGTTTGAATGTTTCGGACGATAAAGTTTCTGAACTTACAAAACAAGAGTTTTGGTCATTCCAAAATTATTCTGTCTCGTTTTCCGGAGACGACAAATATCTGCTGTTTTCGGCCACAAACCTATTTGACAGAGATATTTTCCTGTACAGTTTCGAAACTAAAAAAGTGATAAATATTACAAATTCTGCCACAATGGAAGACGACGCCTGTTTTTCGGCAGATGGTAAATACATCTATTTCACTGCCAACAGAACAACTCCTTCGTTTCCGCGTGGAGCAAGGCAAAATCTTTTCAGAGCATCGTTATATAAGAGTGATACCCCGTTCCGTGCGGGTGAGTTCAATAAACTCTTCTCGTCTGAAAAGGTAAAAAAGGATTCTGTAATGAAATTCGATTTTACCGACTTTCAAAGAAGGTTTGAACCAATCCAGAGACAAGGCGATCAAAATTCTCCGTTTATTTATGTTTCGGGCGACAAGACATTTTTGCTCTATAACTCTAATCATGAGGGAGAGAGAGGTCTTTATGTTCAGGAGATTAAAGATTGGGATGTTAAACCCGCTCAAAGAGTTAAAGGAGTACGCAGTGCAGGCTCATATATTTGCAACGGCAAGTCGCTTATGGTATTGGATCAAAGTGGTTTGTACACTGTAGACGTACAATCGGCATCTGCAAATAAAATTGAAATTAACTACTCTTTTTCAAAATCCATTAAAGACGAATTCGGGCAGATGCTTTACGAGGTGTGGGGTTTGCTTGAACAAAACTTCTATGATGTTAAGTTCCATGGTGCCGACTGGAATAAAGTTAAAGAGAAGTATGCATCTTATTTACCTTATGTGAAGAATCGTTCGGAGCTGAGGATGCTTGTAACCGATATGCTGGGAGAGCTTAACTCATCTCATTTGGGATTCTCCTCTTCGGGAAGGGAGGAGGACTCTCCGTTCAGGAAAATTACTAATAATGCCGGTTTGCTTTTCGAAAACGGAAATCCTTATATAATTAGAGGTATAATAAGAAACTCTAAGGCCGATAATGCCGAAAATAGTATTTTACCGGGCGACAAACTTATTAAAGTTGATGGAGTCAAGGTAAACGAAAATGTGGAGAGAGATTTCTATTTTACAGGGCCTGACCGTCGGGAAGAGATTCTTCTCACTTTTGAAAGAGCCGGAAAGGAGTTTGATGTAAGACTTCATACAAATACTACTTCGGAAATAAAAGATCTGCTTTACCTTGCGTGGGAAGATGATTGTAAGGCACTTACCGAAAAACTCGGAAAAGGAAAATTTGCATATATCCACATGAGAGATATGGGCGATGCCGCTCTTGAGAATTTTTTCATTGAGATGAATACTTATGCGGTACATAAAGAGGGTCTGATTTTGGATTTACGTTACAATAACGGAGGAAACGTTCACCAGGCGGTTATAGATTTCTTACGCCAGAAGCAGCATTTTAAGTGGAGTTACAGAGATAAAGAGAAGGTTACTCATCCAAATTTTACTCCGGCAAACCGTCCGATTATTGTGTTAATTAACGAAAGAAGTTTAAGTGATGCTGAGGTTACATCGAATGGAATTAAGGAGCTCGAAATCGCTAAAATAGTTGGAACGGAGAGTTATCGCTGGATAATATTTACTTCGGGAGCCGGGTTGGTTGACGGTTCGTTTTGTCGCTTACCGGCATGGGGTTGTTACTCTCTTGACGGTAAAGATCTCGAAAAGAGCGGAGTTAAGCCCGACATTTATGTTAAGAACACTTTTAAAGACAGGGTGGAGGCAAAAGATCCTCAGCTGGAGAGAGCAATAAAAGAATTATTATCTTTGTAGCCTGTTTTATGTAAAAAAGTACCGGAATGAAAGAGAGAATCGAAAAGCTTTTGGCCGAAATTGAGGAGTTGAAAGCTCAGAAAGAACAAGAGATTGAGGAGATACGAATTAGAC
>CAZOOH010000023.1:11709-16225 GCA_964581375.1 uncultured Muribaculaceae bacterium | reverse complement strand
ACCGATGACCTCTTGCATGCCATGCAAGCGCTCTAGCCAACTGAGCTAATACCCCTTACCGTTACTTTTGCAAATATATGCTTCTGTATATTATATTGCAAAAATTGTGCAAAACTATACTAAATGCATATCTTTAAGAACCTGATTAGTAGAATTTACAGCATCGCAACTTTTTGCAAATAGAGTCTTTTCCTCTTCATTAAGATCAAGTTCAATAATCTTATCAATACCATTTCTGCCTACTACAACAGGTACACCTATACATATATCTTTTTGATTGTATTCCCCATCTAAATATACGCAACAAGGGAATACTTTTTTCATATCAAGCATAATTGACTGAACAAGTACAGCAGCTGCTGCTCCGGGAGCATACCAGGCAGATGTTCCAATAAGCTTTGTAAGAGTAGCTCCACCAACCATTGTTTTTCCTACTACTGAGTCTCCTTCTTCTTTTGTAAGGTGGTCTAATACAGGAGTTTGATTATAGTTGGCTAGGCGAATCAAAGGAATCATTGTTGTATCTCCGTGTCCGCCAATAACCATTGCGTTAATCTCGCTTGCAGGTACGTTCATTGCTTGACTTAAATATTCAATGAATCTGGCACTGTCAAGAATTCCTCCCATTCCTATAATTTTGTTTTTTGGAAGTTTACTTACCTTCAAAGATAAATATGTCATAGTATCCATAGGATTGGATATTATAACATAAATAGCATTAGGAGAATGTTTTAGTGTGTTGTCAATAACTGAACTTACAATCGATGCGTTTGTGCCGATAAGTTCTTCTCTGGTCATACCTGGTTTACGAGGGATACCGGATGTGATTACTATAACATCAGAATTTGCTGTTGCTGAATAATCATTGGTAACACCTTTTATCCTTGTATAAAAGTTATAAAGTTTTGCGGTTTGAGTCATATCCAGAGCCTTACCTTCGGCAAGACCCTCTTTGATATCAAGCAAAACAATTTCTGAAACAAACTCAAGATGTGCAATAGCATTTGCACAGGTTGCGCCAACATTTCCGGCGCCGATAACACTTACTTTAGACATAAAAAGGCCTTTTTATTTAATTTTTATATTTTTGTCAAAAATATTTTCATGAATTCGGTACAAAATTTCCGCGAATATCGTGCCAAGATGAACAAAATCATCTTAGACGAAGATAATTTATTTTTCAAAAGATTTTATAATCTTGACTCAAGGACTTATGAAGAGGGGGCTCTATCTGCTCAGGTAAAAGAAATGCTCGGACTAGTTTCTTCATTAGTTCTCAGATGCGACGATTGTGTAAAATATCACTTAGAAAAGTGTTTTGAATTAAAGGTTACCAGAGCACAGTTATTTGAAATACTTTCTGTTGCAAATTTAGTTGGTGGTTCTATTGTTATCCCGCATACCAGGAGAGCAGTGGAGTACTGGGATCTTTTAAATTCTCAAATATGATATCTTTTCATAATCAAGATCTAAAATTTCATTTATCTGACAAATTAAAAATCAAGTCTTGGATCAATCAAGTAATTGAAATTGAGGCAGAAAGACGCCTTAAATCGGGAAATATAGCCTTTATATTTTGCTCAGATGCATATATACTCGATATTAACACCAAATTTTTAAACCATAAGCACTATACAGATGTTATAACCTTCAATTATAATGATGAAAAATTTGTTAGTGGCGATGTTTTTATCAGTTTAGATACAGTAAAGGCAAATTCCTTTTTTTATAAAGTTGAGTTCGAAATAGAACTGAAAAGAGTTATTATACATTCTATATTGCATTTATTAGGCTATAATGATTCAAAAAAAGGAGAGAAGGTTATTATGAAAAATAAAGAAGATTTTTATCTTGAATATTTCAATAAGAATATTTTATGAAAAATAGTTCATATGATGTTATTGTAATCGGAGCAGGACATGCAGGATGCGAAGCATCTTATGCTTCTGCAAAAATGGGATCTAATGTATTATTGATTACAATGGATATGAATAAAATTGCCCAAATGTCCTGTAATCCTGCAATAGGTGGAATTGCAAAAGGGCAAATTGTAAGAGAAATTGACGCTCTTGGTGGGTATACAGGAATTGTAACTGATGCAAGTACTATCCAGTTCAGAATGTTAAATCGTTCAAAAGGACCGGCTATGTGGAGTCCAAGGGCTCAATGTGACAGACAATATTTTTCTTTAAATTGGCGTTACGTTCTTGAGAATACTCCTAACCTTTCTATTTGGCAAGATACTGTTGTCGAATTTTTAGTTGAAAAAGGTAAAGTTGTTGGGGTAAAAACAATTCTTGGAGCGACATTCCTTTCAAAAACCGTTATATTAACTGCCGGAACTTTTTTAAATGGAATTTTATATATTGGACAAAATACAACAGAAGGAGGAAGAGTAGGGGAATTATCATCTTATAAATTAACAGATCAGCTTTTATCTCTTGGAGTATCTACTGATAGGATGAAAACAGGTACACCTCCCAGAGTCGATGCCAGATCTATTAATTTTTCTAAAACTATTGAACAGCCAGGCGATATTTTTCCCGAAAAATTTTCTTTCTTAAATATCCCTTCCCCAATTCAAAATGGAAAAGCACAATTACCTTGTTACATCGTTCATACAAATATTGAGGTTCATAATACTTTAAAAGAAGGTTTTGAATTTTCACCTTTATTTTCAGGAAAAATTAAAGGAAAAGGACCAAGATATTGTCCAAGTATTGAAGACAAATTAAATACATTTGCCGACAAAAATTTTCATCAACTTTTTCTTGAACCAGAAGGTTGGAATACTAATGAATATTATTTACAGGGTTTTTCTTCTTCGCTACCACTTTCGGTCCAGATGGATGCCTTAAGAAAAATTTCCGGATTGGAAGATGTTGTTATCTTCAGACCGGCATATGCTGTAGAATATGATTATTTTCCTCCGACTCAGTTGTACCACACTTTAGAATCGAAAATTGTTGGGAATCTTTTTTTTGCCGGCCAGGTAAATGGAACAACCGGTTACGAGGAAGCTGCTGCACAGGGATTGATGGCTGGAATTAATGCGTCTTTAAAAGTTAGCGGTAAAGACCCTTTAGAACTTAAAAGAGATCAAGCCTATATAGGAGTATTAATTGACGACCTAGTGACTAAAGGAGTAGACGAACCATATAGAATGTTTACTTCAAGAGCAGAATATAGAATTTTACTCAGACAGGATAATGCAGATTTTAGGTTAACTGAGCTTTCTTATAATATCGGCTTAGCATCGCCGCAACGCTACAACATGCTTGTCGATAAATATAATAAAGTTGATGACATCTCTTCACTATTTTCTTTAACCTCCATTACGCCAGAAGTTGCAAATAATTATCTTCTCAAAATTGGAACAACAGAGATTTCTTCAAAAAAGACACTAGCCGATCTTCTTACAAGACCGCAAGTAGATATAGTTTCGTTACTTGAAAATGTTCCACGGGAAACAATAACGAACATAGACTTTAAAAATGAGAGTGTTGCAATTGATTTAGATTCCTATAATAGTCATCTCTCTTCAGGTTTTATTTTGCCTAAGTATCCACAAAATTCTTTTAATAAAAATTTGGTATATAATTTAAATAGACAAGAAATATTAGAATCTGTTGAGATAAGTATAAAGTATAAAGGTTATATCCAAAGAGAAAAGAGGATAGCCGATAAAATACTTAAGCTTGAAGATTTGTTAATACCGGAGAATTTTGATTATGCAAGTTTATTGTCCTTGTCTCACGAATCAAGGCAAAAGCTTCTCAAGCACAGACCTAAGACAATATCTCAAGCATCAAGAATTCCGGGAGTTTCTCCGGCTGATATTTCTGTCTTGCTTATACATTTCGGGAGATAATTTATTTGTTCCTCGTGGAACATCGTGTATATACTTGTGCTAGATAGTGTTTCTTCTATTTGGCACTATTCTATAGGATATAATAAAAATAGATTATTAAAGGATTCTTCGTATTTTAAGTCAAGAAGGAGCATTAAGCCTCTGTGAAATCGAGTTGTCTTGAGTTGATTTCCTTCTAGTTTTTTATCTGTTGCTGAATCAATCGCCGGGAACATGTAATTAACGGTGCCAGCATTCTCAAAAAAAGATGCTTTTTCACAAATGGTTAAAAATTCATTTAATTGTAGCGATCCGACAATGGTAAGTTCTTTTTTTGAATCTAACGGAGAGTCAATTAAAATTAAATCATCAGAAATAGCTTTGTACAAAACACCCTTTTTGTTACCTATGTCTTGTAATATAAAATCAATTAATGACATGTCAAACAAAAGAGTGTTTGTTTTGAATGTTTTTTCTAATAAAATAAATAAATCCTCTTTTGATTTAATCTCCAGACAAGTTTTGTCCGCGATTGATTTTGGCTCCGTCTTTATATTTATTTTTGTGAAGTTGCAATAAAGCTCTTTTATAAAACCTTGTTTTATATATAGACTGTATAAATTGGCTTCAGCCGGATAAACAGCAATAAATGAATATCCCTTTTCT
>CAZOOH010000023.1:0-11609 GCA_964581375.1 uncultured Muribaculaceae bacterium | reverse complement strand
ACTGTATAAATTGGCTTCAGCCGGATAAACAGCAATAAATGAATATCCCTTTTCTTTACAAAAGTTAACAGCAAAACTTGTTAATAATTTTGAAAATCCTTTATTCCTATATTCAGGAAGCGTTCCTACTGCATATAAATATCCACCTACTACTCTTCGGTACGATCCGTTATACTGAATTTTTGTGTGAGAAGGAAGTATAGAAACTGATGATATTACAATATCATTCGTTTTAATTATAAAAGTATGAGAATGTGGGAATGCGTTTTTAAAAAAATTGTCAATATAATTTGCGTCAGTAGTAAAACAAGATTCCCAAATTTTGATTAAGCCCGGGATATCCCGGACTGTGGCTATCTGAATCATTATTCAAACTTATAAATCTCGGTAATAATTGATGAATACTTTTTCTTAATATTATTTCTTTTCAACTTAAGAGTTTGAGAAAGCATATTATTTAATGGCGTCCACTCATCGTTGATAATACGTGGTCTTCGAATTTGTTCGTGAGGAGCAAGCTTTGCATTAACAAAATTAATCTCTTTTTGTATTTTCTTAAGAACTTCTGAATTTATAATTAAATCATTATTGTCGTTATAATGTATGCTGTGTTTAGCTGCCCAAAAATGCAATCTGTTAAAATCAGGAATTATTAAAACGGATGGGAATTTTTGATTTTCACCAATAACCATACAGTTTTCGATATATGAAGATTCTTTTAAAAAGTTCTCAATAACCTGAGGAGCTATATATTTTCCTGAAGACAATTTGAAAATTTCTTTCTTTCTATCGGTTATTTTCAAGAAAATTCCATCGACAAATTTCCCTATATCTCCTGTATGGAGCCAACCATCAGAGTCAATAACTTGAGATGTATATTCCGGATCTTTATAGTATCCAACCATTACGTGAGGTCCCCTTGTTAAAATTTCACCGTCTTCGGCGAGCATTAATTCGGTCCCTTCCATTTTTTTCCCAACGGTTCCTATTTTAATAATCATCTCTTTAGGGTTATTGACAGCTATTACCGGGGAGCTTTCGGTCATTCCATAACCTTCAAAGACAGGCATTTTAGCGGCGGAGAAGAGACGAATAATTTTTTCTTGAATTGAAGAACCTCCAGAGACAACAAGTAGTTCTTTGCCTCCTAATTTCTCTCTCCACTTAGAATAAACAAGTTTGTCGGCTATTTTATGCTGTAGCATAAATAATGGGCCTTTATTATAGTCAAATCTACATGCAAGTTTAAAAGCCCATGAATAAATTATTTTTTTTACTCCCTTTAAGTCTTTACCTGCTGCTTCAAGTTTGCCAAACATCATTTCAAGAACTCTTGGCACTGAGCAGAACCCGTCTGCATGGCAATCTGCTAAATCGGATGCAATTGTTGACAGACTCTCAGCATAATAAATTCCAATTCCCAAATACTGATAATCATAGTTCATGCTCATTTCATAGATATGGCAAAGAGGGAGAAAGCTCAACATTTTGTGTCTATGATCACGGATCTGTTGAACCGCATGTCCAATAAAATTGAAGACAAGATTTCTGTGAGAAAGCATTACTCCTTTAGGAATTCCTGTAGTTCCGGATGTATAAATAATTGTTACAACATCATTTACGTCAATATTCTTTTTATTATCAAGAATAATTTGTTCAACTTTTGATTTTTCCGACTCACCCAGCTTATATAAATCATCGATACTTTTATATCCTTTTACTTGGTCCATAGTATAAATTTCTATGTGACGATTTATGTTTTGAACTATGGGAGTAATTTTTTTTGCATGTTGTTCATTGCCTACAATTATAACATTTGCATCACAATGATCAATAATATATGAATAGTCCTCATTGCTTAATGTCGTGTAAATTGATACATGAACCATATTTGCCAAAGCAAGACCCATATCAATAAAGTTCCACTCCGGACGATTATTACATATTGTTGCTACTTTGTCTTGTCGTTTAAGGCCTAATGCTAAAAATGCATATGCCAGCAAATAGGAATAATTGTAATATTCATCAACAGAGTATTTTATCCATTTCCCGTTATCCTTTCTTGCAAGAATATCGTCTTTTTGATACTTCTCCTTGAGGTTATCAAGCAGGTCAAATGTGCGGGTTACTTCCATAGTTTTAGTTATTAGATAGTTAGAATGTTTTCAGTAGTTAAAATTGTAATTTCTTTAAATCTTCAATAAATGAATCAATATCATTTTTTGTTGTGTTAAATGAGCACATCCATCTTACCTCATAAGTCTCTTCATCCCATACATAAAAGAAGTGCTTCTTTACAATCTCCTCAAAAGCACTCTTTGGCATGAATGCAAAAACTCCATTAGTGTGAACAGGTCTGCTAAGTTTTATCCACTCTATCTCTTTAATTCTTGATTCCAGATACTTAGCCATATCATTAGCAGATTTTGCAAGACTTAAATAGAGGTCATTATTAAAATATTCAATATATTGAGCAGCAATAAAACGACTTTTTGAGTAAAGTTGGGCAGATTGTTTTCTCATATATAAGAAATTTTTTGCCAGTTCCGGTTTAAAAAAGAGAGCAGCTTCTCCCAAAACCATCCCATTTTTAGTGCCTCCGAAAGACATTGCGTCAACGCCACAATCAACTGTAAAACTTTTGATTGGCAGGTTAAGAGCAGCAGCAGCATTAGCAATTCTTGATCCATCTATATGTAAAAAACAATTAAATTGATGCATTAAATCGGCTAAGGCTTTAATCTCTTCAGGGGTATATAATGTCCCAAGTTCAGTAGGTTGAGAAATTGATAGCACCTTAACTTGTGCATGATGCTGAGATCCAATCCCTTTTAACTCTTTTTTAACAGTTTCAACGCTCACTTTACCATCAGTAGATGTCAGTGGGATTAATTTACACCCGGTAATTCTTTCGGGAGCACCACATTCATCGACATTTATATGAGCATTTACAGGACACAAAACAGCATTATAACTTGTAGTTAAGGCCCTTAAACACAGAGTATTGGCACCAGTGCCATTGAAAGCAAAAAACGCTTCAGTATTATCGCCAAGTAATTCTTTAAATTTTTGAACTGCAGTGCGGGAGAAATCATCTTCACCATACGCAATTTGAAAACCCTCGTTAGCCTTAGCCAACGCTTCAATGATTTGAGGAGCTGCTCCGGAATGATTGTCGCTCCCAAAACTGTGCTTCATAAGGAAAGAAAAATTAAATTTATATGTAAATATAATTATTATTAAAAGAAATAGCCCCTCAAAATTAATTTGAAGGGCTTAAATCTAAACGAAAATGGGCTGTTTAATTATAAAATTGCCTTATAAGCTTCTGAATCTAATAGTGAGTCGATTTCAGAAGGGTTTGAGATCTCAACTTTAATCATCCAACCGGCTCCGTAAGGGTCTTTGTTAACTGATTCAGGATTGTTTTCAAGTGCAGAATTGAACTCTGTTACTTTGCCGGAAACCGGCATAAGACCATCTGCAACAGTCTTTACAGCTTCAATAGCGCCAAATACATCTCCTTGTGATAGATCTTCGCCCTCTGTTTGAACATCGACAAAAACAATATCACCAAGTTGACTTTGTGCAAAATCAGTAATACCGATTGTAGCAATATTACCATCTAATTTCAACCATTCGTGATCGGTTGTGTACTTTAAATTTGCAGGAATATTCATTATTTTGAGATTTAAATTTTGACAAATATAGGGAAAAAGATTTTAAATTATAAGCGCTTGAGGGCTTGTTTAATCAATGCCTCTAAAGAAACAGATTGATTCTCTTTTAATACAGCATCTATTGCCTTCTCAACATTTGTCCTGGTAAATCCAAGTAAAATAAGGGCAGTGGATGCTTCGTTCTTAATTTCTGATTGCTCAGTATTAAAAAGAATTGAATTAAAATCATCAGAAGAACCTTTTCCAATCTTATCTTTAAGCTCAACCAACAACCTTTGTGCAGTTTTAATTCCGACTCCTTTTATGCCCTTTAGTTTATTAACATCTCCGCTTATAATTGCGTTTCGTATCTCTTCGGAAGTCATTGATGAGAGCATCATTCTAGCTGTGTTAGGGCCAATTCCTGAGACAGAAATTAGATTTAAGAAAATATACCTTTCGTCTTTGTCAATGAATCCGAAAAGAAGTTCAGTATCTTCCCTAAGATGATGATATATAAAAAGTTTTATATCAGAATCCCTTATTAGCTTTGAATAGGTCTGTAGAGAAATTAAAATTTTATAACCTATACCATTATTATCAACTACAACTTCGGTAGGAGATAAATCGACCAATGTCCCTTTAATGTATTCGTACATATAATTAAGATATTACTCCGTCAAATTTACTATTTTTGCAAGATATAAATATATTTTGAAAGAGATGTTATCAAATATTATAGAAATAAGAAAGGAGTTCCCTATATTATCTAAGCAGATATATTCCAAGCCATTAGTCTATTTTGACAACGCAGCTACCTCCCAAAGACCCAGAGCCGTCATAGATATGGTGAATTTAATGAATTCATCAATAAACGGAAATATTCACAGAGCACCTCATAAATTAAGCAACGACGCAACTGCTTTATACGAAGGTGCCAGGGATAAGATAAAGACATTTTTAAATGCAACTCACAGAGAGGAGATCATCTTCACCTCAGGAACAACTGCATCAATTAATATAATTGCAGGAAGCCTTGCAAAATCATACCTTAAAAGAGGAGATACTGTGATTTTGAGTGAACTTGAACACCATTCCAATATTGTCCCCTGGCAATTTATACGCGAGGAATATGGTATAAACATTAAAGTTTTACCTGTTGACGACAACGGCTTATTACTTTCAAACAAGCTGTTAGATTTAATTGATTCATCGGTAAAACTACTGTCGGTTACCCATATTTCAAATGTTACCGGGCAGATAAATCCTATTGAGGAGATGATTGAATTGTGTCACAGTAAGGGGGTTAAGGTTTTAATTGATGGAGCACAAGGAATAGTTCATTCAAAAGTAGATGTACAAAAACTGGATTGTGACTTTTATGTATTTTCGGGCCATAAAATTTACGGACCAACCGGAATAGGAGTATTGTACGGCAAGAGAGAGATGCTTGAACAAATGGAGCCATGGATGGGTGGTGGCGATATGATAGAAAGTGTCACTTTCGAAAAAACAACGTATGCTCCTCTGCCACTTAAGTTTGAAGCAGGTACTTCAAACTATGTTGCAGCAGCAGCATTAGGATCGGCTATTGACTTTTATAATACACTTGACAAATCTTTTGTGAACCTGCACGAGGAGTCAATTGTTAATTATTTATACGATGAACTGAAAAAAATAGAGGATATTACAATTTACGGAGAGAGTATTCCCGGCAAAATTCCACTCTTTTCTTTCAATATCAAAGGAACTCATCCTATGGATGTTGCTACTATGATGGATAAAACCGGCATTGCTTTAAGATCAGGTATGTTATGTGCCGAACCGCTTATGAAAAGATTAAATATTAATGGAGTTGTAAGAGCTTCTTTGCTCCCTTATAACACACATGAAGAGGTTGAGTATTTCATAAACTCATTAAAAAGAGTTGTGAATATTTTGTCGAAGTAATATTAGATTAATTAATAGAATACAAACATTTAATATATGACAATTAAAGAAACAGAACATCAAATTATAGAGGAGTTTTCGATATTTGATGACTGGATGGATAAATATGAGTATTTAATCGATATTGGAAAATCACTCACTATTATTGATGAAAACAGAAAATTGGAAGCCAATTTAATTAATGGGTGCCAGTCAAGAGTTTGGTTAGCGGCAGATTATAAAGACGGCAAAATTGTTTTCACGGCAGATAGTGATGCAATAATTACGAAAGGAATTATTTCCTTGTTAATAAGAGTTTTATCGAATAGAACCCCGAATGAAATTCTGGAATCAAATCTCGATTTTCTTAAAGAGATTGGATTAGAAGAGAATTTATCGCCAACTAGAGCAAACGGATTAAAATCGATGATTGATAAGATTAGATCTTACGCAAAAATTTTTGCAAACTTAAATTAAGAGAGTATGGAATTAGAAAAATCTATAGTTAGAGCATTGAGACAAGTGTATGATCCGGAGATTCCGGTAAATGTGTATGATCTTGGGCTCATTTATGAAATCAGAGTAGATGAGGAGCAAAAGGCGTTTATAACGATGACCCTTACAGCTCCTAACTGCCCTATGGCCGATCAGTTACTTGAAGATGTTAATGATGCAGTATTAGATGTTCCGGGCGTTACCGATGTTGCACTCGAATTAACATTCGACCCCCCTTGGGACAAAAGCCGTATGAGTGACGAAGCTTTGCTGGAACTTGGAATGTTATAACCGATTAATATGACAGGAGAAACTTGCTTTCTTTTACTCGGTTCAAATATTGGTGATAGAAAAGCCAATATTTTGAAAGCAATTGAAAGGATAAAGAAGATATCTGCCGAACCCCTAGTTGTTTCAGGGTTTTACGAAACTGAACCTTGGGGATTTAATGCCCATGAAGCATTTTATAATTTGGCGATAAAATTTCACACAATTCTAGCTCCCGAAGATCTGCTTAAATACCTGTTGAATGTTGAGGATGAAATTGGAAGAATAAGAGAAATAAATTCTTCTTCGTACTCTTCAAGGCCAATCGATATCGATATAATTTTTTACGGAAACCTGATTCTTGAAAAAAGAGAATTAATAATTCCACATCCCAGAATGCACTTAAGGAGATTTGCATTGGTTCCGCTGTGTGAGCTGGACAGTAGTTTTGTTCATCCGATTTTTAAGAAATCATTAAAAGATATTTTAATTTCAGTTGATGATTCTTTAGATGTAAAATTTATTGGCAATAACGATTAAAAGCGCTAAATTTCCATTCAAAAATTGTATTTTCGCACCCTATAATTCAAAGATATGACACAAGAAGAACTATTTAAAAATCTGATTGCTCACGCCAAGGAGTATGGTTTTATTTTCCAGTCGAGTGAAATTTATGACGGGCTAAGTGCTGTTTACGACTATGGTCAGATGGGAGTTGAGCTAAAAAACAATATTAAACGATATTGGTGGGATGCGATGGTTAAGCTTCACGAAAATATCGTAGGTATCGATTCAGCAATATTTATGCATCCAAGAATATGGGAGGCTTCCGGTCACGTTGGAGCATTTAATGACCCACTTATAGATAATAAAGACTCCAAAAAAAGATACAGAGCAGATGTGCTTCTTGAAGACTACATTGCTAAAATTGAAGAAAAAACAGAAAAAGAGGTTGACAAGGGTCGTAAAAAATTCGGAGAATCATTTGATGAAGTTCAATTCAGAGCTACTAATCCGAATGTGTTGAGAAATGTACAAAAAGCACAGGAGGTATCTGCCAGAATGAACGATGCGCTTAAGGCTAACGACCTGGAAGGTCTGAAGCAGCTGATTTTAGATTGTGAAATTGTTTGCCCTGTTTCTGGAACCAGAAACTGGACAGATGTTCGTCAGTTTAACCTTATGTTCAGTACTCAAATGGGTAGCGTATCGGAAGACACAAACATAATCTACCTTCGTCCGGAAACTGCTCAGGGAATTTTTGTGAATTTTTTGAATGTTCAAAAGACGGGAAGAATGAAAATTCCATTCGGAATAGCTCAGATTGGAAAAGCTTTCAGAAACGAAATTGTGGCAAGACAATTCATCTTTAGAATGCGCGAATTTGAGCAAATGGAGATGCAATTTTTCGTTAGACCGGGCGAAGAGATGAAATGGTATGAATACTGGAAAGAAACTCGCTTAAAATGGCACAAAGCGCTTGGTTTGGGCGATAACAAATACCGCTTCCATAATCACGAAAAACTTGCCCACTATGCCAACGCAGCAGCAGATATTGAATTTGAGTTCCCATTCGGATTTAAAGAACTGGAAGGAATTCACTCTCGCACAGATTTCGATTTAGGAAGCCATCAAAAATTCTCCGGAAGAAAAATTCAATATTTCGATCCTGAAACAAATGAGAGTTATGTCCCTTATGTTGTTGAAACTTCGGTAGGTCTCGACAGAACTTTCCTTGCAGTTTATTCTAACGCATATACTGAGGAGAAGCTTGAAAACGGGGAGGAGAGAGTAGTATTAAAGTTGCCGGAAATATTGGCCCCAATAAAATTGGCAGTTCTTCCGCTGATTAAAAAAGACGGTCTTCCTGAATTAGCACGGAAGATTCTGAATGATCTTAAATTTGATTTCAGTTGCCAATACGATGAAAAAGACAGTATCGGCAAGAGGTATAGAAGGCAAGATGCGATAGGAACACCATATTGTATAACTATAGACCATCAAAGCATAGAAGATAATTGTGTGACAATACGCTACAGAGATTCAATGGAGCAAGAGAGGGTTAAAATAAGCGCTGTCAGAGATATTATTAGCGACAAACTTAGTTTAAGAAAAGTATTGGAAAAAATTTAAAACAAATATTATGATTGATATTTCGGTAAACTTCATGGGCATTAAACTTAAGTCACCTTTTGTTGTAGCCAGTTCCGGATTGACGACTCAGCCAGAGAAGGTAATAGCTTTTGCAAAAGCTGGAGCAGGGGCGATTGTCGTTAAATCACTTTTCGAAGAACAAATTACAAATGAAGCAGAGTTCATTGATTCACAATCGTTTGAAAGCTCCGAATATTCAGACTACCTTCATTTTTATACTCGACAGAACGCTCTTGATAAATATCTGCAATTGATAAAAGAGTTAAAGGTGAGTTTAGATATACCCGTATTTGCGAGTATTAACTGTTATAGTTCAGGTATTTGGACTGAGTTTGCCAAGGAGATTGAAAAAGCCGGTGCCGATGCCATCGAGCTAAATCTCTATTCATTACCTTTGGATCCAACTAAAAAAGCCGAAGATATTGAAAAGGAGTATCTGCAGGTAGTTAAAAAAGTATCAGAAGTAGTTAAAGTTCCTGTTTCAGTTAAAATTGGAGATACCTTTACTAATATTCCGGGTTTTGTTAACTCACTAAAAGCCTATGGTGCAAAATCTGTCGTTATGTTCAATCGTTTTTACCAACCGGATATAGATATAAAATCACTGAAAATAATTCCGGCAGATGCATTTTCTTCTGAGTCGGAATATATCAACGGACTAAGATGGGTTGCCATAACTTCTTCATTGGTAAAAGGAATTGAGATTGCTTCAAATACAGGAATTCATAATGGAACTGATGCCATAAAACATATCCTGGCAGGAGCTTCTACAGTGCAGATGTGTTCTGTTCTTTACAAAAGAGGGGCTGATGCAATTTCTGATGCGATAGGGGACCTTCACCTTTTTATGGACAAACAAGGGTTTAAGACTATTGCCGATTTTAAAGGGAAACTAAACTACACAAGTATAAGTAATCCGGGCAAGTTTGAGAGGGTTCAGTTTATAAAAGTCTTTTCATCAAAAAGATAGCTTGTGTTAAATTGAAATAAAAAAGGTGCTTTAGGGCACCTTTTTTACAAAACACAAATAGGGATCATCACTACTAACTATATTAACTAAAAGCTACGCTGCAAAAATAATTAAAAAATTTTGTGTGCTCAAATTATTTTGCTAACTTATTGCGGGCACAATTTTACTTTCAATATTCATTTTCTCTATTTTTCAGAGAAACAACAATTTAGTATTGGTTTTTCTACTTATTAAGAATTTGTTAAACAAGCATTAAGAGTTAATTAAATTTCTGCTTTACTGATATTGCTTACAATATGTAAGCATAGACACGGCCTATTTACTCTAGTGTCTATTTTGTAGCATCGATTGTAACGTATTTCTTATAAAGAGCAGTAGTGCCATCGATATTTGAAACTCTTAAATTCCAATACCTGAGTTTATATGGAGATTTATCTTCTACAAATACAGATGCTGTTATAGTTTCACTGTTTTGTACAGTTAAATTGTTAATAACAGGGGTACTTCCGCCTGTGCCATTTTCTAAATAAATTGTTGTCCCGGTTTTAAATCCGGTTCCCGAAATAACAACATCATTATTTCCAATTTTTAACAATAAAGGATTGAATGCTGTTATAGATAAATTTAGTGAGGTTGGGGGAGTAGAAGTGGTATTTACCCAGCCTAAGTTTTCATAAAAACCATCCGGGTCACTTTGAACAGAAAGAGCATATTGATGGGATTGAGGAATACCGTTATCAATAAGAGCTTGCCTTATTGCATAAACTCCAAGAGAGTCGTGTGCACGGCCATATTTTGCTATATAAAGTACTGCAAGACCGGCAGCATGTGGGGTTGCCTGACTTGTCCCGCTCATTGTCTCGTATTTCCCTCCTTTAGCGGTGGAATAAATATCGTAACCCGGAAGCATCAAATCAATTGCTTTTCCTGGAGAATTTACAGGATTATTGGCTACGACACTTCTACTGTAATTACTGAATTTACCGAATGAATCATCGGGACCGTATAATGTAGAAGCGCCAAATCCACCATATGTTCCGTCTGTGTCTACTAATGCCGAAATAGTTGCAACTTCCGGAAATGCAGCAGGCATTTCGTCATCATAAGTTCCCATTATGTTGTCATAGCCGTAAATATCTCTATATGAGTTGCCTGCAGCTGCAAAAATAATTATGCCTTTGCTTACACAATTTTTAATTGCCTCTCTATAAGCTACGCTTGTTCCTGTTCCTCCAAGACTCATATTTACAACTTCTATGGTAGATGCTCTTTCCGCAATCCAGTCTAATGCTTTAATAATGTCGCTGGTAAACCCGTCTCCTTTATTATCAAGCACCTTTACTGCCCATATTCTACAACCCGGAGCAACTCCAACAACTCCGAAATCGTTGTTCAGAGCCCCGATTGTTCCTGCAACATGAGTTCCATGTCCGTAGTCATCATCGTATTTTGAGTCAGTAAAACTTTTAGACCCCGATCCGTTATTTATTGAGTAAAATCTTACTCCACCAACAACATTCAAGTCCGGATGATTGATATCTACTCCGGAATCTATAACAGCGACATCTACATCAGAATTAACTGAATAGTATGTGTGTGCCATAATCCTGCTTACTCCTGTTGGAATAATTTGAGAAGAGGCTTTTTGTGGAAAGTCGGGTTCAATATAATCAATATCGGAATCGGCTTTTAGGCTTTGATACTCGCTTTCAGTTAAATATGCGGAACATCCTTTTATTGAATACTTGTAAACGTGCCCGATTGCCAGACCCTTTTTTTCTTTTAAATTATTGGCCTTAACCTCGGAATCAGTCACAGATTTTTTAAATACTACAATGTAGCGTCCATCTGCCGAAGGTGCATCGTTGCTTTTAAAATTTTGCGTTACATTTTCGTTTTGCAAATTTTCTTCCGACAAAATGCTGTCAGTTTTTGTACAAGAGAAAACCAACAAAAGCATCAGAAGGGTAAGTGAAAGAGTTTTAAATGACTTCATTGATATTAAAAATTAATGATTCAATTTAAGTCAATTAATTCAATAAATAAAAAAGAGTCGCAATTTGCGACTCTCTCTCTCTTTATTTGTCGGGGTACTCCGACTCGAACGGAGGACCCCCTGCTCCCAAAGCAGGTGC
>CAZOOH010000022.1:2937-16380 GCA_964581375.1 uncultured Muribaculaceae bacterium | reverse complement strand
AGCTTTCACATTCTTAAAACCTAAGGAGAGATACTCTTTTTTGAGAGCTTTTAACTCCTCATTGGTTATTGAAGAATTAAGAGAGATGCTTTTTTTGAGAATCTTTTCCCATTCACGAAGCAAAACCTTATTTACTTTTTCGCTGCCGATGTTTGAGCAAAAAGCAGCGTAATTACTCTTTAAATAATTGAAACGCTCTGTATTGTAGGTTGTAAACTTCTCATTTGAAAAGAAATACCAAAAAGTTTTCGATTGTTTTTCGCTGTCCGAGAGAGCAGAGTAGAGCTTGTCCCCAACCTCCTGTGCTTCCGGTGAGTTCCCCGATTGCAGTTTTGCGAAATACTCTATAAGAGTAATTTTATCTTTATCGCCACTCTCATATTTTGCTTTAAGGCCACTCAACGACTTGTTTTTATCGAAAGAAGCCTCAATTGCATCTACAAGTTTCTCGGCAGGTTGATATCCCACAACTTTATCAATCAATTTACCATCGGACGAAATGATTAGCATAGTAGGGTAGGCTCTTACCTCAAACTGTTTTGCAATAAACTTGTACTCCTCCTTCTCAACATCATATTTTACACTTACAAAACGCTCGTTGATATAATCGCCCACAATCTTTTGAGGGAAAACTTCGGCCGACAATTTTTTGCAAGGTCCGCACCAGGATGTGTAACAATCAATAAAAACCATTTTACCCGAAGCTTTAGCTTTTGCAAGAGCCTCTTCAAAAGTAATGTGTTCAAAATTTACCCCCTCCTGCGAGAATGCAGGAGAAGAGTAAATAAAGAATAGAATTATACCTAAGACCAATTTTAAATTTTGTGCAATTTTTCTCATTTTGTACCCCTCCAACTCATGTGTTTCACCTTACAAAGTCCATTATAATCAAATGCAGGTTGTGCAACTAATTCGACGGCATTAAGATTGCTTCCTATGGCGAACTTACGAATACGTCCGCCTGTTGTACTGTTGAAAGTAGCAACATATATATAATCCTTGGTAGGTTGCGATTGAGTATCAAACATAACCATAGTTACCGGATCATTCCCGATGTAGCTTGTTAAATCGAAGTTTTGCTCATAGCCCGGATTGTAATTGTAGGCGTAAAGTTTACCTTCGAATGTGTACAAAACTACAGTTCTTAAAGATGAAAACGCATATTGCGCAGCCTTTGCAAAATTAGGAGCTAAAGAACTTTGAACCTCATAAGCACCACGTTTTACCGGAGTACTTGTAGCATAGAATTTATAGATGTAGCCGTTATTATTGACTGTGCTTTTCAATACGGCGAATGAGTTTCCGTTAGTAGAACCGCCATCGGTATTGAATGTGTTTTCGCCGTACACAAGTTTCCTATTGTAACTCTGATTGTTCCACGGGAACGGATCGGTCGGTTTATCTGTCAACGCAGTAGATTTGTCGCCTACAGGAGAGGTGTCCGAAAGAAACCTGTCATTATCTAAATCGTACCAAATAAGACCGCTCATGCTGCTCTTCATGTAATGCATTGCATAAGGCGAAGCTTTGTAAAATACTGCGGCAGGGTCTGTAAACTTAATTGTACAGTTGTGAGGATAGTCGTAGAAGTCGCCCATAAACAGAGGCGAAGTGTAGTACAAATTGCCCTTATCGGTTATATAACCTCTGTAATAGTCATAAGTAGTGGTACCGTCATAAGCGCAGATGTGAGGGAACTGTTCGATTGCATGCTCCTCCTCACCTGTTCTGTTAGGAATAAGCCGAATAGTACCGAAACACATAGAAGTATTACTCTTCATTGTCAAAAGGTCAAGATAGTATGAACCAGAGCCTGTCATAACCCAAAGCTTAGGGTTAGTAGTAGATTTGCCTGTATGTAAAACTTTTATAGGGTTTCTCAAAGCAGGGAGGCCGCTGCTTTTAAGAACATCACCGTAAACAACGGTGTCAATTCCGCTCATTGAGATTGTTTCAAGCTCCACAAGGCCTGTAGAAGCATTCTCTCCAAGTACCATGAACCCTTTTGTATAAGGGGTTCCGACTGTTATAAGAGTCTTGGCCTTCCAAACGATGTCGGTAACTTTATCTCTCATTTTGAAATATGCAGTATAAGTTGCAGGCGGATAATCAAATACCTTTTTCAAGCTGAGGCTCTTCGAAATAGTATCGGCTACCGAGCCGTTATAAAATATCCATAAATACTCAAAGCGCTCATTATTAGGGTCGCCCGTAAAATCTGTCATAGTAAGTGCCGGGGTAATTTTGAGTTCGTCGATACCCATATTTACACTGTAGGTCTCGTTGATTCCCGAAATTGAAATTTCATTGATATCGGAATATGTATAGTTTCCTAAATCGGATATACACGCAACCGTAGTCAATATCGAAATTGTTAGAAGTATTATATATTTTTTCATTGTTCTTTCGTTTTATTAATATTCAACATAGACGCCATCCCATGGAACACCCGCATAAGAAGACCATGGACAGTACTCGAACCACATCAATCTGCCGTCATCTTCGAGTACAGGAGTGTGTGCTTTATATTTGCCTACCAGGTAATTACTCATATATCTGGAAATTGCGTACTGAACACCGATTGTCATTGTGGTGCTGCTCATAAAATCGCTGTATTGGTAACCCATAACACTTTGAATGAGAAGGAATTTTTTAGCAGAGAATTCGCCGAATGCACTCTTCTCTTTTTTTGTTGTAGCATCGAAGCTTCCAATCCAGTTTGCCGGTTTAACGAGAATATCGGAGCAGATAATATTATGCCGACTTGCATCGAACCCGTTATAAACAGTACCCGATGTTAAATCTTTAGGATTATCCCACGATTTGAAGATTAACGAAAAGAACTCATTCTCAACGAGTTTAATCTGAAGCTTTACAAGCTGATTTTTCATTTCGGGTTTTCTTACAAGAGTTACAGGTATTGTAGCCTCCATTTTGCCTGCCTCAAGAATTACCGAGTGAGGCATAGTAAAATGCGTCCCCTCTACAGCATTTGAGCTGTCTGCAACAACTTCGATATTTACTGTACGGTCGTAGGTTTTAGATTCACCGGTTGCACGTATAAGGATGTTTGCAAGAATATTATCGGCAGTAGTTTTAACAAACTCAACTTTAGTGTAAGGCACATAAGGCCAGCCTGTTGCCGACATAGTTGTATTGCCGTCTCTTACAGCAAAATAGATACTCTCAGGTCCGACATAGTCCATCATCTCTTTAGTACAAGAAGCCGCGATAAAGAGTGTGCCGGTCAAAATTATTAAATATGTATATATTTTTTTCATATTTCTCGATTTAAATTCGTTGATTACAGATCGGTTCTTGTGCTTATTTCGCTGTCCGGAAGAGGCATTACGTAGCTCGAAGCAGTAATTGTTCTGGTGTTATTTTTACCGGTATTTGTACCGTCGGGCATTTTATTGGCATTAAAACGCTTGTAGAAGAAGAACATCTGCCCTTCGCCAATCATCTCTCTGCGGAACTCAGCAGTTATGTTAGTAAGAAGTGTTGAAGAGTTTGAGACTAGACTGATACAGTTACGATGGCTGCGAATCTTGTTTATACAGTCGTTTGCAACATTAATGTCGGGAGTGAGTTCGGCAAGAGCAAGATACATTTCACTCATCCTTATAAGAGGCATCATATTGCGAATGTTAGAGGAAGCCGAAGGTTCTTTGAACTTATCGGAAAATACAATCTCCTTGCCGTCAAGAACGGTAGTCCCCCATGATTTGAATCTGTAATCATTTGCATCGTCATAAAGAGCGGTCACTCTGCCTGCTGCAAAAGTACCTCCGGCTTGCAACAAGGTTTGAGAGTCATCGCCGAGGGTAGGAGTGAAGTTGTATTCGTAAACATTGGTTTTACGTTGCGAATTATGCAAAGTAAAAATTACCTCTGTCGAGAATATTCTGTCCGGATTTGTAGTCGATGTAATTGAAGTTGAGGCAGTGAAAGGGAAAGTATTATTGGTCTCAACCTCAGTAATAAGGTTGGTGACTGTGGAGAGAGCATTTGTATTATCCTTTCCCCAGATGTATGCCCTCACAAGAAGTGCCTGAGCAGCATAATAGTTCATTCTATATTGACGATACCTCAAATTGTTGCCGTTTACATCAGAAGAGTTCATGACTCCTTTTGTAATTATAGGGTCAAACTCTTTTAAAAGTGCAGATGCTTCAGTGAGGTCGGCAATAACTTTACCCAACACCTCCTCGGCAGTCAAAATAGGTTGAACAGTTTGATCGCTTACAGTAACATAAGGGATTGCTTTTTGAGCCTTAGTATCATTAGAGTAAATAGGGCCGAACAATCTCAACATATCGAAGTGAATCATAGCCCTTACAGCAAGAGCCTCGCCCTTTATAATCGCCTTATACTCAGGAGTAAGAATCTTTCCATCCTCTTTGTTGCAACGATCAATAATCACATTACAGTTACAAATAAGAGAGTAGCTCTTTTTCCACATACTCTCAATGGAAGCCTTAACGTTTACATCGGTGTACTGAAAGTTTACGTAAGGCAGATACTTATTTGTGTGTACATAGTAGTACTGAGCCAGAATATCCATGTATTCAGCCGATAAAGTACGTCCGTATACCGACGGACTGTTCATCTCCATATATACACCGGTGAGTGCATCCTGAAAACCCTGAGAAGTAGAGAACAGAATATCTTCCGAAAGACGGTCAGTAGGTTTTACATCGAGCCAGTCGTTACAAGAGGTGAGAACCATCGTTGTAAACAGGCTGCAGAATATCATCAAGTATTTTATATTTCTTTTCATCTCTGTATTCATTTAATTATAAGCATATTTAGAAACTGATTCCCAATGAGAACGATATCGAACGAGAGAACGGATAGTAGATTCCACGCTCGTTTTTGATAGTCGAAATTCTGAATATATCATTCATATAGGCTCTGAAATTCAACGATGAAGCACCTATTTTTTCGAGCCATTTACCCTGACTTTCGTATCCTACAGAAATAGATTCACCCGTAATGATGTTGTTATCTTCGACAAACCTCGAAGTCATATCACTTGACATTGTAAGGCTGATTTTTTTGAATTTTGAGTTATCGCCCGGATTTTTCCATCTGTCATACAGCGCACGTTTATCTAGATTGACAGTCTTGTCGGATATGTTTTCAACTTTGTCATAAAGAGTCTGCATAAATGCCTGTCCTCCAAATTTATAGCGGCAATTTACACTAAGTGAAAATCCTTTATAATAGAACGAAGTTCCAATAACACCCTCTGCATCGGGATTAGAATCCCCGACAACAACTTCATCTGCATAATCGAAAACAAATGAAGGTGAGCCGTCTTTCTTCATAAAGAGTTCATAACCGGTGCCGGGATCGATACCATAGGAACGGACAGCCCAAAGAGCTGTAGGGCTCGCTCCGTCATAGTAACGGGTCATATTTGTTCCCTGATTTTGTTGATTATAGAGTTCAAGAGATTTGCTGATATTTCTGTATTCCGATTTCAAATGCCTCAAGTTTGCATTTACACTCCATGAGTATTGCGGCTTTTTGATAATCTGATAGTTGGCAGTAATTGTAATACCGTTTGTTTGTTGTTCTCCCATGTTTTTTGGAACAGTAGTAGTCCCGGTAGAAGATGGTACACTCATGTAAATTAAAAGAGGGTCGGTAGTCTTCATGAACATATCGAAGTTGATTCTGAGCTTATTTAAAATTGTAGCATCGAATCCAATATTCCGGTCAATTGTCTTTTGCCATTTCAAACCTGAGTTTGCCCAGGTTGCAACATCGTTACCGTTTCCGAACGGACTTGTACTTTGTGTTGAGAATTTGTAAACGCGGGTAGAAATATAGTCACTAAAGTTTTGGTTTCCCGGATTACCTATTGAAGCTCTCAGTTTAAGCAGATTAATCCAATTGATATCCTTCATAAAACCCTCCTTATTCATATTCCAGCCGATACCCACCGACCAGGTATTTGAAAATTTATTGTTTACACCGAATACACTTGAACCGTCCAGACGATAAGTAGCGTCGAACAAATATTTGTTATCGTACGCATAACCGGTATTAATATAATAACTCACCGATCTTTTTATAGACTCCGAAGAGATGCAAGAACCCGTAACATATTGAACAGCATAAGCAGGGTTGGTAAAAATATCATCGACAAAACCCTGAACAGCAAATGAACTTGAATTGGCATTTTTTTGGTCGAACTTAACGCCGGTAACAACATTTATCATATGCTTCTCTTTAACCAGTTTACCGTAAGTGAGAGCAATGTCGCCGTCATAACTGAAGTTTTTACTGTTAGATTCAGTATAAAGTCCTTTTAGCGCGTTATCAAGTCCGCTATACTCCCCGTTATTTGGCGATTTGAATATTTCACTGCTGGTATTTCCTTTCGATAATCCTAAACGAGTTCTCAGACGAAGTTCATCCTTTATTCTCCAATCAATCTCAAAATTATTGGTAATTCTTGTATTGTATTCATTGTTGAAGTTATTGTTGTAAAAATCATAAAGCGGATTAGCTTTATTGCCATAACGTTCAGAATAGCAGAATTTAAGAATGTTCCCATCTTCGTCGAATTTTCTGAAATATGGGTTCATCTTAGCAAACTTATCGAACGAAATACTCTCTTTTTGAGCGAGTGTGTAGTCTATACTGAGGGAGTTTGTAAAGGCCAGATTTCCTTTACGATACATTAATTTAATATTGCCTCCGAAGTTATCTCTGTTGGAGTTCTTCATTACTCCCTGGTTGCCGCCTCCGTAAACGGTTACACCATATCTCATAGAGTTATCGCCACCCTCAATAAAGAGAGTGTGTTTGTTAGCAAGAGCGAGTTTCCTTAGAGGTTCACTTAACCAGTATGATTCAACACCACGAGCTATATCCTTTTTGATATTCTCATAATATTGTGAATAGGTCTCATTTGTAAGATTATTATTGGCATCAAGCAATCCAAAGCAAACCGATAATTTTTCAAATTCCAGTTTTTCGCTTGCGTTCATGAGGTTATAGTCCGACAAATCGGCCCAGCTTAGCATATAGTTTGAGTTATAGTTAAGTTTCAGTTTACCCGATTTAGGTTTTTTAGTATCAACTACAACAACGCCATTTGCAGCTTTAGAGCCATAAATTGCCGATGCAGCAGCATCCTTTAGAATAGTTATACTCTCAATACGGTCCATTGTAAGGGCAACAATTGTAGCAAGATCCGATTCGAATCCGTCAAGAATAAATAACGGTTGGTTAGGGTCAGTGCCGTACTGCTCCGACAAACCGATTACGCTGCTCTTTCCACGAATTTCAATATCGGGAAGTCTGTTAGGGTCTGACCCGAATTCACTGTTTTCAATTATTGCAAATGAAGGGTCAATGGTTTTTAAACTTTGGAATACGTTTTGGTTACCTACAACCTTGAGGCTTTCGCCTGTAAATGAGGTAGAAGATCCTGTAAAGCTCTCTCTCTTTCTTTGGTAGATACCAGTTACAACCAGATCCTCAATCTTTGCAGCCTCCTCTTCCAATACAATTTTTAAATTACTCCCTCTCCAGGTTACCTCTCTGTTTTTCATCCCGAGGAAGGAGACCTTTAATATTACGTTTTCGCTTTTATCTGTTTCAATGATGAAAGTTCCGTCAGAACCTGTTGCTGTTCCTTTTGTCGTATTCTTTATTACAACTGCACACCCGGCAATCGGAACTCCGTCTGAGTCCAGTACAGTGCCTGTGATTTTGTAAACCTGTGGTTTTGGTGCAGGCTTGAATACGCTCTGTTCTGCTTTTCTGATAGCAACCACTTTATTAAGAATTGAGTACTCCAAATCTCTGTTTGCGACAATGAGATCCATGACCTCTTTAAGAGTAGCATTCTTAAGATTAATAGTAACACCTCCCTTGCCGGAGAGAATGTTGGTCTGATAGACAAACTCGTAGTTTGTTTGTTTTTTAAGCTGATTTACAGCCTCTTCTACGGTAAGATTGTTAAATGTAACATTTAGCCGTAACTGATCTTGTGCATTACCTGCCAACGGTAACAAAAGAGTCAGAAAAATCAGCCAGAACTGTTTCATCACTGAAAATTTTTTCTTCATAAATTAAGTTATTGTTAGGTTTTTTGATTTATATGCCTATTATGGTAACCATTTTTCCTTTTACATTTAACTTTACTCCACCGCACTCTTCAAGCACCTTCAATACCTCATTGAAGTCGCCGTAGCGTGGAACCTTACCCTTATATTGTAAATTACTTACATCTTTTCCCGAATATTGATAATCAAAGTCATACCAACGGGCAAGAGTCTTCATTATTTGATCAAATGTCTGATATTCAAACACTATCATGCCTGTTCTCCAGCTAATAACCTCATCTACATTAACCTGACGCAGATTAATATCCATGCTGTTCTTATTGAAAATTGCCTGAGTTCCGGGTTCAAGATTTGTGGCACTTTCGCTGTGAAGTGCCCTTACACTTACCTTCCCCTCAAGAAGAGTTGTGTAAACCATCGAGCCGTCGGGATAAGCCGAAACATTAAACTCAGTTCCGTAAACTTTGATTACCTGACCTTGTGCCTCTACAAGAAACGGTTTGCTCCCTTTTGCAACCTTAAAATAGGCTTCACCTTCGAGAAAGACTCTTCTTTCGTCGCCAACAAATGCAACCGGATACCTTAGTTTTGAATCGGCATTGAGCCAAACTTTGGTCCCGTCTTCGAGTACCAGAGAAAACTCGCCGCCGCGAGGTATCTGCAAATCATTAAATTTTAATTTTTCTGATTTACCTGCCTGAGCACCTGAATAGGTAAGACTGCCGTTGTCCGATTTAGAGATTAAAGAGTTCTCCTCTTTAATTAAAGTCTTTGAATCGTCGAGGGCAATACTTTTTCCGTTACCCAGAGTCAAAAGGGCTTTTACCTCTCCGTGTTTTATCAGCTGAGCACTCATTTTACTTCCGGAGCCGAAAAAGTTGTAAAGAGTCCCGTCCAACAGAACGAGAGCCGATACCAAGAAAATCAGAATTGCTGCAACTGCCGAAATTTTAGGAATAATCTGCTTTATTCTCCTTCGTTTCTCCGAAGCGATTTGAGCCTTCATACTCCTCATTGCACTGGTCGAATCAATCATTTTATAACGATTGTATTCTCTTTGAATGTTTTCGTTGTCAAGGAGTCTTTGGTACAATAACTCGTTCTCAGGCATCTCTTTACGCCACCCTTCAAGCGTATCGAGATCACCCTGAGAAGCACTCCCTGTTTTTACTTTAAAGATTAACCGAGGTATGGGATTAATCTTCGTTTGCTGGTACATAAATAAATTTTTTCTCATATAAAACGTAATATGTTTAAAAACCCGTAAATTAATTTCAATTTTAATTCAAGTATCGTTTTATTCACTTTTGTTATTATATATTTGTGAACATTTATGATTTTTTATGTCTTCGGAGAACACAATTTTTGAAGATTTTTGCAAGAGTAAGGTTGAGTCTTTTTACAAAAACATCTACCCCGGGCTACTGCTTTATGCTGTCCGATGGCTTGGAAATGAGCACTCTTTCCTTGCCGAAGATTGTGTTCAAAATGCTGTTTTAAAAGCGTGGAAAAGGCGAAATGATTTTCCGTCGACAGCCTCTCTAAAATCTTACCTCTACACCTGCATTAAAAATAATATCATAGATATTCACCGAAAACATAACTCCGGATCAAAGTATGCAGCTACATTAAATGATGAAATTCTTTTTTCGAACAGTTTAATAGAACAAGAGACCCTCGATATTCTTTTCGGAGCAATTCAGATTCTTCCCGACAAATATCGCAACGTAATAGAAATGAGCTACGTAGAAGGGCTTAAAATCAAAGAGATAGCAGATGCGCTTTCGCTTTCGGAGAGTACGGTTGAGAAGAGAAAAGCCAAAGCCCTCGATCTTATAAGAGAGAGACTAATCGAGGTATATGGCGACTCAATATTTGTGACAATGTTAATGATAGAACTTTGGAGTCAATTGAAATAACCTGCCCACAGAAGTAACCTGCCTTTCTATTCTATCCGACATGCTCCGTCGCCAATTTGAGCGACATAGAAATCGGGTGTAATTCCGGTTGTTGCTTTATATGCAGTTCCGACACTTTCTATAAAAGTGTCAATTGCCTCATCTCTGACTAAGCTTACAGTACACCCTCCGAATCCACCTCCTGTCATTCGCGAACCAAGAACACCTTCAATTTTCCAGGCTTCATGAGCCATGCTGTCCAGCTCAGGACCTGTAACTTCGTAATCGTCTCTAAGCGAAATATGAGATGCATTCATCATCTGCCCGAAAAGCTCAAGTTTGCCCTCTTTCAATGCCGCAACTGCATCGGTAGTGCGTTTTACTTCGGTTACCACATGGCGGGCCCTTTTGTGAACAATCGGCTCTTCCGAGAGAGTGTGTTCAACGTTCTTAAACTCCTCAGGGCTCAATTCGGCCAGATGTTTTAACGGACGTACTTTAGAGATAAGTTCAACAGCTCTTTTACACTCCGATACCCTTTGGTTATAAGCTCCCGAATCCAGTTTGTGAGGGCTGTGAGTGTTCGAAATAAGCACCTTAATACCATTGAGTTTTACTGGTACAAGCTCGAATTTTAAAGTATCACAATCCAAAAATATAGCGTGATCTTTTTTGCCGTTTGCACTTGCAAACTGATCCATAATTCCGCAATTTACCAACGCAAATTCATGTTCGGCTTTTTGTCCGATTTTTGCAAGTTCCGCCCTGTCGAAGCCACACCCCAAAATCTCATTAAAAGCAAAAGCAGTAACAACTTCCAATGCAGCCGAAGAGGAGAGCCCTGCGCCATCGGGAACATCGCCCCAAAAAAGCAAATCGAATCCCGAATCAAACTTTACACCCCTCTTCAAAAACTGAGCAATTACACCTAGCGGGTAATTTACCCATGACTTTTCAAGCCTCTCACGAAGATCTGCCGACCCCAAAGAGAGAACATCTGCCTGATTCAATGAGCGAAAATTTACCTTTCCGGAGTCGTTTTTGCTTATAAGCAGATAGGTCCCGAAGCTGAGTGCACAAGGGAAAACATAGCCACCGTTGTAGTCGGTATGTTCCCCAATAAGGTTAACCCTTCCGGGTGCAAAAAAAACAGAGTCAGCTCTTTTTTTGTAAATCTCTTGAAAAGAGCTCTTTAGTTGTTCTGTAGTCATTTGAAATCGGATTTAGCCCAAAATTAGCAAAAATCTACTTTTTGACACCATTCACGTAAGTATCCTTAGAATTAAATTTCCCGTTACGATCGTAAAATATAACATCGCCGTTAGGAACATCATTAACCAAAGTAGCCTTGATTTTTAGTACAGAGTTATCCCAATATTCAAAGTACTCCCCATTAGAGACACCATTCTTGTAATTTTCAATCTTCCAAACTGAGTCGGTATCGTAATAAGTAGTAATCTTTCCAGAGAGTTTACCATTTACATAATTCGAAACTCTGAATATTTTTCCGGAAGGATAGTACGACTTGAACTCACCATTCAATACGTCGGGATTTTCCGAAAGCAGATACCCCGTACTCTGAACTACACCGGTTGAATAGAAGTCACGGAAAGGCCCAACAAGCTTACCATCATTATAGACAGCCACCCTGTAGAAGGTCGCTTTAGTTCTGTCGGCTATAGGCTTCCAATTACTGTCGAAATAAATTAACCAACCGCCTTGCCTCCTTTTAGAAGCGTTATATCTATTTTTACCTTCAGGTGCAGGCAGATTGCTTTTTATGCAGCGAACGGCAAATCCGGTATAGTAGTCGATAATTGTCGAAATCGACAATTTACTGTCGGCCCAAAAGAGAGAAGCCGACATAGGTTTCCCGATATATTTACCGGTAGTTTCGGTAGTCGAACACCAATAATCGGCTCCGAAACCTTGAGACGATATATAGTAGTTCCCGACATATTCTACAGAATTTGAAGGCGTTCCGTTGAATCCTGTTAAATTATTTCCGTTCCCGTTTCTGTCTCCGTCTATATACCAGCCTGTTGTCGATTTTAGTTTTGTCCCGGCATCTGTTCCGAGGAGTGACCCCAATACCCTCCAATCGTCGACAGTGGGCACACTCCATCCTGCAGGTGCAATCACATCAGGCGAATTCACTGCCCACCAGTTGTACATAAGGCTTCCCTGCTTACCCGGCTTTTGGTAAGTATATGCCGGAATATGATTTTGCAAAGCATATTTCCAGTCAGACCACTCCACTACCTCCATAATCGGTTCGCCCGAAATAAAAGTTTTAGCTGCCAGATTCTCAGCCATCCACTCCTGATTTCCGATTTTGACAGTTTTATAAACCTTTCCGTCCCTTGCATCAGTAAAAGAACCTGTAGTATTTTGGCTAAAACTTGAACCCGCAGCAAATAAGGCAAAAACAATAAAAATGAGTTTTTTCATAAACTTAAATTGTGAAAAATAAAAATTATCGAATCCGGATTTTTTCTAAAAGATTCTTAATTTTTTCTAAAAGATTCTTAGTTGAATTAGATATATCAATAAAAACATTAAGCCGATACCCAGATTAAACCTGGTGTAACTTAAATTTACCTCAGTCAGATTTTTTCGAAGATCTTTTACCAGCATATTTATTAAATTATCGTGGTCGTTGCCGGTTACATGTATTTGTATTATACCCCTTTTTTTGATAGGAATAATCTGCAACGTGTAATTAATCTTCTTTATATAAATTGCAGATGGAATTTGTTCGATTTCAAAATGTTTCTCGTTCAGAAATTTTACAATATTATCCCGTACATCTGCCTCAACCCCTCCGAAAACATATATGTTCTTAAATGCCATCCCTAAAGAAAGTACTAAGACAATTAAAATAAACAATATTACAATATTTGAGATTATAAATGAGAAATTCCATACTGAAAAATATGAAATCAGGATTATTGGAATGATTGCAAGAAACCTGTATTTAGATTTTATGATATACGGAGTATTCCGGAAATAAACGAAAATTGCTTCCAACATACTGAAAAACGCAATTAACAAAATAAAGGTAAGCGAGATTTTATGAAAAATTTCCATAGCAGCGGGTTTTAAAAAATCACCATTTAATATTCAAAATCATCTTTAATAATCAAAAATCTTCTTTTAATAATAAAAAAATAAATTTTTAATTAACTGATAACAAATATAGTAATTAATATAAAATGTGCCACATCTTCAACAGGGCGCTGTTTGCCAACTAATTGCGTGAAGTTCCCGCAATACACAGGAAAACAGGTGGTTGTAAAAGATGTGGCAGGTCACGTGCCACATCTTTTGTATGTTGCAGGAAGGCAGCCACTTGCAGGAAGCTCCCGCAACGCGCAGTATCACAGGTAGTTGCAAAAGTTGTGGCAGGTCACGTGCCACATCTTTTGTATGTTGCAGGAAGGCAGCCACTTGCA
>CAZOOH010000022.1:0-2837 GCA_964581375.1 uncultured Muribaculaceae bacterium | reverse complement strand
GGAAGCTCCCGCAACGCGCAGGAGCACAGGTAGTTGTAAAAGATGTGGCAGGTCACGTGCCACATCTTTTGTAATTAACAGGAAAACAGCATATTACAAACCGTTCGTTACAAATTTTACAAACTTTTCACAACAAATTTTCGCCCGGAACTGATACGAATGTCGGAACCCCTAAATATGTCGGACCCCCTAAAAGACGGACAGTGCTCCTTTAGACAAAAACACTAAATTTGTAAAGGAGAAAAAGTATGAAAAAGACCAAAAACAGCGAGACGCAAATCATTAAAGCCATCAGGGTGTACGAGTCAGGAGTAACGAAAGAAGTAATTTGCAGGGAGTACGGCATATCAAGGGCCACCCTTTATTTATGGAAGAAAAAGTACTGCAGGATGAAAACGAGCTAGTTAAAAGAGTTGGAAGATGAGAACCGGAGACTCAAGCATATGTACTCTGAGTTATCATTGAATAATAGGCTATTAAAGGATATTATTGAAAAAAACTTTAGAGCCCGAAGTCAAAAGAGCTATATTAGAAGAACTATAGGGAGATAGTGAAGCAAGCATATTTCGGACGTGTAGATTATTAGATTTCCATCGATCAGGATATTATTATAAATACAAAAAAGATGAAACTGAAGTCATCGAAGCTATAAGATTAAAGGCAGAAAAATCCAAGGATGGCTTTTGGAAGATTTATGGCAGACTTAGAGCAGATGGCCATCCATGGAATCATAAAATGGTTTATAGGGTATATAAGTTGATGAATTTAAATTACAGGAGAAGATTAAAACGCAGATTACCAAGCAGAGAAAAAGAAGCTCTTTTAGTGCCGGAAAATATGAATATGAGTTGGTCTATGGATTTTGTAAGCGATGTGTTAACAAATGGAAGAAGGTTTAGAGTTCTAAACATAAATGATGACTTTAACAGACAAGCTGTAGCCATGGAGGTAGGGCTATCAATGCCTGCGGAAAAGGTAATCAACACAATTGAAAGATTTGACGGGAGCTATCGGAAGAGTATATTAGATGACTATTTGTTCAACAATCTGAACCAGGTAAGTGAACTTACAGAGGAATGGATGAATGATTATTACGAATACCGACCACACGAATCATTGGGTGATTTATCACCTAAGAATTACCTAAAAAAATGAAAACCCAAACGGAATTAAAAGAAGTTATTTAACAAAAATGTTTAATGGGGTACTGTTCCATAAGGGGGATTTTGACACATTTAGGGGTTCCGACAAAGAGAGGGTTTGCAAAACAGAAACAATTATTCAGACGATTTGGAATGATAGAGATTTAGATTCTCTTAACAGGATTGATGTGCTTGTAAACAAATTAAGAGAAAAGTTAAAGGGATTGCCTTATATAATTGAAAATCACAAGAAACTGGGTTATTCGTTGAGGAGTACGAATTTAATTCCATAGGAAAAGCTTATTATCCTGTTAAATCTTTACAATGGGGGTAAAGTTTTCCAATTCCGCAACGCTGGGGTAAATTATAAAATGATATTTGGTTGTAACATTTTAGAAACAAAAATTTTACTTAAATTTATAACCGATTACTCTTAACTATTTTTTAATCATTTTTAATGAAACCTCTTATGCGCAAAGTATTCATTCTGAGTGTTTTTCTTTTAATTACACATCTGCTCTTTTCACAGACTCCTAAACTGGTCTTTGCCCCGCAATGGTTACCTCAGGCACAATTTGCCGGCTATTATGTAGCTCAGGAGAAAGGTTTCTACAAAGATGCAGGAATTGAAGTCGAAATTATACACCCTTCTGCAAACATACAGGCAACAACTCTATTAGCCGACGGTAAGGCAGATCTTATCTCGCTTTTTCTAATTACCGGAATGTCTGTAAAAAACCAAGGACTGGATATCGTAAACATTGGCCAGATGTCTCAACACTCAGCAATTCTTTTTGTTACAAAGAAATCAAGAGGCATTGACAATTTGTCCAAGTTAAACGGAAAGAAGATTGGAGTTTGGAAAAGTGGTTTTGACGAGGTTCCTAAGGCACTTATGAAAGAGAAAAATTGTAGTGTTGAGTGGATTCCTATTTTGTCTACAATAAATCTGTTTATGATAGACGGCATTGATGCTATGACTGTTATGTCTTATAATGAATACGATAATATAATCAATAGCGGTATAAACGAAGATGAATTAAATATATTTCCTTTTGCCGATTATGGATATGACGTTCCGGAGGATGGCTTGTATTGTCTTAAATCTACGTTTGAGAAAAAGAGATCGGAACTTAATAAATTCCTCCTGGCAACGCTTAAAGGATGGGACTATGCTGCTGCTAATAAGGATATTGCGGTAGATATTGTGCTTGAAAAGATGAAACAGGCCCATATACCTGCCAATCGGGTACATCAGAAGTGGATGCTCGATAAAATACTCGAAATGGGAGTAATTTCAAATAATGGTCAAAAGAGAGGGGAGCTTGCGGAATCTGACTTCCTTAAAGCAGTACGAGTTCTGGATTCCGATTCAAAAAATAAATTTAAGTACACCTTTACAGAGTTTTATAAACTGCTGGATAAGTAATAATTACCCTATGAAAAAAACCACTCTCTCTCGTCATATAATCAAGAATGTGCTACTATTTTGTATTGGGTTATTTTTGGTAATTTTCTCTGTTTATTATTACTTCTCCCGCAATACAATCAGAGATAATACCAGAGAAAATGCCGTTTTCCTGGCAAAAGATATCATAAACCGCATTGAAAGGGTTTTAACGCCGGCGGAGAAGAATCCGGAAATTATAGCTAAAATGCTGGAGTCATCTTTTCTGAGTAAGGACTCTTTGATAC
>CAZOOH010000021.1:0-16867 GCA_964581375.1 uncultured Muribaculaceae bacterium | reverse complement strand
CCTCTTGTAATTGAGTAATTGTAATCTCTTCAAGATATGTTGTATTTTGTTTTGTGTTTGTTTTACAAGAAATTACGATTGAAATCATTATAAAGAACAATAACGATTTCAATACATTATTATTAAAATTCTTCATAACTATTCCATTAAAAATTAGTTAACTCGCACAAATTCCAAATCCTGGAAGTCAAAACTGAAGTCGGTTAATGGAGAAATAGCTTTAACGGTAAATCTTTCGGGTTTCCCGTCAAAATCAAACGAAAAGTTAATGAAAGCATCTGCATCAAAACTTCTGTCGTCCCATTTTAAAACAAAAACATTACCCTTATAACTCAAAATCTCACCCTTCATCTTTGGAGACTTCTCTGATTGGAAAAACAATCTGCCACCATTAAATGTAATTTGAGCTTTTCCGAACCAACTGTCTTTATATGAGCCTGCAAATTGAGCAAGATTTTGATTGCCTTTTGCCTTTTGCTCTTCAGTTACTTTCCATACAGCATTTAAAATATTATTCGCATTACCCCTCGATTTAGTTAACGATTCAAGATTCTCCGCTACTCTGTCTTTTCCCTGAACTCCGAAATATTTATCAAGAATAGTATAAGTGACCGAATTAAATGCCTCTCCCACTTGTTGGTTTGTAAACACAATAATACCCAGCTTCATATCGGGAATCATCATAACCTGAGTCACTACACCGGCAAGCATACCTGTGTGAGTAACCGATTTATGACCAAACATATCACTTACCCTCCAACCCAAAGCATAAGCAGCAAAATTAGTTTTATATATAGTTGAACCCCTTACCGGTATTATAGTCTGAGGAGTCCACATCTCTTGATGGACAGCTTTACTGAATAATTTTTCGCCGTTAGCACCATAAACACCTTCATTTAGTTGAGCAATAACCCATTTTGACATATCCGAAACACTGCTCATAACTCCGGCAGCGGCATTGGCAGCATCTGTAATAGTCTGAGGTACAACCTGAACTTTTCCGTCATACTCAATATGTGAATCAATAATATTCTCTTTATCTTTCAAAGTATTAAACGAAGCAGCACTACGGTTCATTCCGAGAGGTTTCATTATTTTAGTCTCCACAAAAGACTCCCAGCTCATACCGGAAGCTCTTTTTACAACCTCACCCGCAACAATATACAGCAAGTTATCATAATCATATTTTGTTCTGAAGCTCGAAACTTGTTTCAAATAACGCAAGTTGTGAATAACATCGGCAGTTGTAAAAGCAGCACCGTCCGGCCAAATCATAAGATCGCCCGCTCCAAGTCCCATTCCGCTTCTGTGACAAAGTAAATCCTTAATGTTAAAATCTTCCGTAACATAAGAATTATAAAGTCTGAATTCAGGAATGATATCGACAACCTTAGTATTCCAAGTAATCTTACCTTCATCGACAAGGATACCAAGTGCGGCAGATGTAAATGCCTTCGAATTTGACGCAACCGCAAATCTCGTATTTTCATCCATCTTTCCACCGGTATTCAGAGATTTAACACCATACCCTTTTGCATGTATAACCACTCCGTCCTTTACTACCGCTACAGCCATTCCAGGCACATTAAATGCTTTGATTGCCTTTTCGGCAACAGAATCAATATAAGCAGTAGAGTTCTGTGAGAAAAGCGATTGTGCAGATATTCCGACCAACACAATAGTCGTAAATAATCTAAGTTTAAGTTTTATAGTTTTCATATTAAAATGTTAGTTTTTTTTGAATGCCCAAAGGTACCAGGCCCCTACAAAAAGCCCTCCCCCGACTAAATTTCCCAATGTAACAGGTAATAAATTGCCCACAAAAATATTGTGAAAGTTAATATTTGCAATTTTGAATATATCCACTGAATAGTGCGAAGTTGCCAAATCTAAAAAGTGAGAATTATACTTTGCAATAAACCCGGCCGATAAATAATACATATTTGCTACACTATGCTCATAACCCGACGCAATAAACAGCCATATCGGGAAGAATATTACCAACGATTTCCCGGCAATATCCTTTGCTGAATAAGACATCCACACAGCCAAACACACCAGAATATTACATAAAATTCCCGAAGTAAATGCCTGAGTAAAAGTCAGGTTTGCTTTAATAGATGCAACTTTAATTGTATATGCCCCAAGCAACCCTCCTGAATAATCGAGTTGACCCGACATATTAATCAAAACAGCAATAAATACCGACCCCGCAAGATTTCCCGACCAAACCATTACCAAATTATAGAAATACTTGCTCCATGTAACCCGTTTATTTAACGCTGCAATCGAAATAAGATTATTCCCGGTATAAAGCTCGGCACCTGCAATTACGACAAGAATCAAACCGGTAGGGAAAATCAAACCCGCCAAATATTTTGCAATTCCGACATCTGCAAAATTGTGAGCAATAATATTGCTGCCCACCGAAGCAAGCGCTATAAACACGCCTGCCAAAAAAGAAAGAAACATCGTTTTTACAAGAGGAAAGGAGGCTTTCCTCACTCCTGTTTCCTCTGTATATTGTAAGATCTCCTGAGGAGTTAAATAATTTGCCATGCTCAAATATAAATTATTTTTTCATCACAGGAGGAGCCAAAGGAACAAATGTAAGTGGATTGAAGCTTTTTGTAAGTAATGTTGCCACAGCCGCCGGGGCTTTTTGTACATCATTTGAAATAAAATTCGACAAAGAGTATGTACCTCCCGAAACGCTCATTATCTTTTTAACCTGTGCCTCTCTCGACGGAGCACTGTAATATGGAATATTATTAATCATACAGCTTGTATTCTCAGCCCTCCAGGCACCGTATGAGTAATAAAATGCACCTTCAAAAGCACCAACTCTGTCATATCCCGACACTCCCACAAGATAGTTCCATTTAATTGTTGTCAGATTATTTGTCAGATCGACGTTAGGGTAGTAACCATAACTTACCCACGCGTTAAAAGTAGTTATCTCAGAAGCTGGCAGAGTCTGGCCGGTATTGTTAATATACTCATCTGCCAGCCTGCCCCAGCCGTGTCCTCCCGCCTCATGATTCACAATTGCCCCAAACTGCGCCAAAGTATTTGAATTACGGCTGACAGGACATAATGCTATAGCCTTCCCGTCGCTCCACATAAAGCAAGTTCCGGCATAACGGTTCTGGTTAATCATTACTATTATAAGCAGATTCCTGAGTCTTGCGGTAGTCATCCCGGGCAGTGTCATTGCGTAATTAAATACACTGTTATCATCCACGGTAATACCCGACCCACCTGTATATTGAGTATTAAAAACAGTATTTTTGGTTATCGATAAATCAGTTTGAGTCACTCCGGAGTCATAAGAGAAGGCGGCCATTTTGTAAACCTTAAAATAGTTTTTGTAAGTATTATATGGCTCAACATTGAAGAAAGCAGCTATTCCCTCATTGGCATTCTGATCAAAAAGCCCTCCCGTTGCATAGTCTGTCGACTGATATCCGTCTCCCACAATAAGAATCTCACATGGATTTGTTCCCGCACTGTTAGTTTGATAAGTAACATACTCTCCGTCTTCATAATAAGCAGATGCCGAAGCAGTTGCAAAAGTCTCCTGAGTACCGTACTGAGTCCCTCCGCTATTAGTCGCATAAGCTCTCAGATAATAAGTAGTTCCGGGAGTAAGTCCTGTAACATAACTGGTAAAAGTGCCCACTCCAGTACCATTGGTGCTCTTACTGTTTGCCACAGTAGGCGACGGAGAGGTGCTCCAGCAAACTCCTCTTGCAGTAACAGTTGCCCCTCCCGATGAGGTAACATTTCCTCCCGTCCTTACAGTACTTGAAGTAATTGAACCGACTGCCGAAGTTGTAACCGCCGGTAATTGAGCCAAAGTCTGGAAAGAGACCTGATCGCCGTAGACACTCCCCCCGGAATATGTAGCATAAGCCCTTACATAGTATGTTGTTGAGGCAGATAATCCTATTATTGAACTGACAAAAATCCCCCCTCCCGATCCATCTGAGGTTTTATCATTAGAAACAGTCGGGTTAGAAGATGTGCTCCAACACACCCCCCTTGCAGTTATTGTATTACCCCCGTCCGAAGTTATATTACCACCTCCCGTAGCAGTAGCAGAAGTAATTGACGTGATTGAAGTTGTTGTTACAACCGGAACTGCAACAGATGTAGTTGTGGTAAAAGATTTCTGGTCGCCGTAAGCCGTTCCCGCACTGTTTGTTGCATAAGCTCTTACATAGTAGAGAGTCCCTTGTTGTAAAGTTGTCAGGTTACTTGTAAATGATGCAGAACCGGTACCATCGTTCGTCTTACTGCTGCCGGTTGTAGGATTCTGAGAGGTACTCCAGCAAACACCCTTTGCAGTTATCGCTCCGCCACCGTCAGAAGTAACCGTTCCACCAGAAGTTGCGGAATTTGTAGATATTGCAGATACATTTGCAGTCGAAATAACCGGAAGATTGGCAAGAGCGGTGAATGAGACCTGGTTTCCGTAAGAAGTTCCGGCGCTGTTTGTAGCGTATGCCCTAACATAATAAAGAGTTCCCGGTTGTAAAGATGTCATTGTACTTGTAAAAGCACCCGTCCCCGATCCGTCAGTAGTTTTACTCCCGCTGACAGTGGGGTTTTGAGAAGTTCCCCAACAAACTCCTTTTGCAGTTATTGCTCCCCCTCCGTCAGAGGAAATATTACCTCCCGATACCGCCGATGTAGTGGTAATCGAAGAGACATTTGTTGTAGTTATAACCGGAGCTGTAGCAAGAGTCGTAAAAGAGAGCTGATTGCCATAAGCAGTTCCTGCACTGTTAGTTGCATACGCTCTGATATAATATAAAACGCCCGGAGTTAAAGAAGTCAAAGAGCTTGAATAACTGCCCGTTGCTACATTTAACTGCTGATCGGGAGAGTTGTATGCTGCAACAGCCCCGAAGGGATTATTTTCAAAAATTTTTAATTGAACATCATTAGTTTTAAAATCGGTAGTCACAGGATTTTGATTAGTGCTCCAGCACACACCTCTTGCAGTAAGAGTCCCACCGCCGTCGGCAGTAATATTTCCACCGCTCAGTGCAGATGTCGAGGTTATTGAAGTAACAGCCGTAGTAGTTAAAGATGGTAAAATTGCCTGCGTAGTGAATGTAAGTTCGTTACCATACACAGTACCTGCGCTGTTTGTCGCATATGCCCTAAAGAAATAAGTGATTCCGGGATTTAACCCTGTAATAGAACTGGTAAAACTTCCGGTGCCCGTTCCGTCTGTAGTTTTACTGTTGGAAACAGTCGGAGCGGCAGATGTGTTCCAGCAAACTCCTCTTGCAGTAACACTGCTGCCTCCGTCATTAGTTATATTACCTCCCGCTGTCGCTCCTGCAGATGTTATCGAAGTTGCTGCAGTAGTTGTAATCGTAGGCAGAACAATTGTAGTGGTGAAGGTAACTTCACTACCATACGCGGTTCCCACCCCATTTGTAGCATAAGCCCTTACATAATACAGAGTTCCGGGAGATAATCCCGAGATTGTTCCCGAGAAAGCACCCGTCCCTGTCCCTAAAGCAGATTTACTGTTTAAAACAGAGGGAGAGGCAGCAGTATTCCAACACACCCCTCTGGCTGTGACAGGATCACCTCCGTCCGAAGTAACAGAACCTCCAGCTAAAGCCGATTCCGAAGTTATTGATGAAATTGAAGCAGTTGTTACCGAAGGAATTGATTTCTCTTTTTGGCAACCGGAAAGTCCGACAACTATTGTCAGAATTATAATATTGATAATTGATGATTTCATGTCAAAATTTATTAGAATTTGACACAATTTACGAAAAACAAAAAAGCTGCCCATACAAGCAGCCTCTTTTTTAACAAATATTTATTATTACGGAAGTTTCTTAAAGATTTTTGTAATGAAGTAGTGAAACTTATGGAAACCGATAGGGTTAGTAAACATTATAATACACTTTCCGTGAATTACATTTGCACCGCTGCTCTCAGCCTTTTCGATTGAGTATTTTGTATCGCTCTTCTGCTGAATCCATATCTGCTTAAATCCAATTTCTATAGCTTTATCGATTACGGAGTCGGTAACCTTGGAATTTGTAAGAACAAGCAGATTACTTACTTCCACGGGGAGTTTATCGAAAGAGTTGTACCACCCCTCCGGTAGCTCACTGTCGGGTATATTTACGTTTAAAGGAATTGTTTTATATCCTTGAGAATTCAGATGTTTAATCGCTTCGGCGCTAAAACTTGCGGGTTTTCTTGAGGCACCTGCCACAACGATTGTATCACAATCCAGAAACTCATTAATGTTTTGCATTGAAACTGTTTTCATAATAATATCAATTTTACACAAAATTAAAATTTGTTTTAAATTAAATACCTTTGTTAGGTAAAGATTTAGATATTTAGTACAGTATGGCAAGAAAAATAACTATTATGTTTCTTATTGCAGCCTTGATTCAAGGCTCTCTTTTTGCTCAATCAACACACAGTGTCGATTTTACGAAATTTGTAAATACATTCACCGGAACAGGCAACATGGGGCACACATACCCCGGTGCATCTGCCCCCTTCGGAATGGTACAATTAAGTCCCGACACCGATACAATAGGTTATGAACTTAACGGGAAATATAATCCCGATGTTTATAAATATTGTGCAGGGTACCAGTATTCCGACAAAACCATTGTAGGATTCAGCCATACTCACTTCAGCGGCACAGGTCACTCCGATTTAGGCGATATTCTCATAATGCCTGTAACCGGAAATCTGCAATTGAACCCGGGAACATCTGACCACCCTGAAAAGGGCTACAGATCAAAATTCTCTCATGAAAATGAATATGCCGAACCCGGATATTACAGAGTTAAACTAGATGATACAGGTATTATTGCCGAACTGACAGCTACAGTTCGGACTGGAATGCACCGTTACACCTTCCCGACTAAAGATACAGCGAATATTATTTTGGATTTAATCCACGGAATTTACAACTACGAAGGAAAAAATGTTTGGTCACAAATCAGAGTCGAAAATGACTCCACAATAACAGGCTATCGTCAGACAAACGGCTGGGCGAGAACCCGGGTACAATATTTTGCAATAAAATTTTCAAAACCATTTATTAAATATGGATTGAAGAATTTCGACAAGAAAAGCGTCTACAGAGGATTCTGGAGAAAATTCAATCAGGAGGAGAATTTCCCGGAATTGGCTGCAAGTAGCATAAGGGCGTATTTCACTTTTAATGTTGAAAAGAACGAAAAAATTCAGGTAAAAGTTGCCTTATCATCGGTCAGTACAGAGAATGCGCTTAATAATATGGAAGAGATTCCCGACTGGAATTTCGACAGAGTTTTCGAAAACACAAAAGAGAGCTGGAATAAAAATCTCGGGAAAATAAATGCGGAATTCATGAGCGTTAATGATAAAAAGAACTTCTACACTGCTTTGTATCATACAATGTTAAGTCCGACTATATACAGCGATTCTGACAGATCTTATAAGGGGCTCGACGGAAATATTCACAAAAGTACTGACTCTCTGAATTTTACAACATTCTCATTATGGGACACATACAGGGCCCTGCACCCTCTTTTTAACATTATTCAGCCGAAATTAAGTGTGCAGATGATTAATTCGATGCTTGATCATTACAATCAAAGTGTGCACAAGATGCTCCCCGTTTGGTCTCATCATGCAAACGAGAATTGGTGTATGATCGGGTATCATGCTGTTTCCGTAATTGCAGATGCTGCTGTTAAAGGTGTGTATACAAAGAACCTGGACAAAGCTTTGGAGGCATGTATTCAAACCTCAAACACTGATTATTATGACGGTATCGGTTATTACAAAAAATATGGTTACATACCCGAAGATTTAAATTCCAATTCCGTTTCCAAGACTCTTGAGTATGCTTATGACGATTGGGCAATCGCTCAATTGGCCAAAAAAGCGGGCAGAGAGGAGATCTGCCTTGAATACTCAAAAAGAGCAGAGAGCTTTAAAAATGTTTATGACCCTTCAACCGGGTTTATGAGGGCAAAACTCTCCGACGGCTCTTTTAAAAAAGATTTTGACCCATTAGACACTCATAACCAGGGTTTTATTGAAGGGAATTCATGGAACTATTCACTATATGTTCCGCACATGCCTTATGAATTGATAAAGTTAACCGGTGGTAATAAACGATTTGTACAACATCTAGATTCGCTCTTTACCATGGAACTTCCGGACAAATACTTCGAAAACACAGAAGATATCACAAGAGAAGGAATTATGGGAAATTATGTGCACGGTAACGAGCCTTCGCATCACGTTGCTTACCTGTTTAATTATGCAGGTGAGTCGTGGAGAACTCAAAAATACATTCGAAGGATTTTAATTGATAAATACCGGCCGGAATTTGACGGTTTGAGCGGCAATGATGACTGCGGGCAGATGAGTGCCTGGTATATATTCAGCTCTCTGGGTTTCTATCCTGTTGCACCGGGGTCCGAAGATTACAGTATCGGAAGTCCTTTGATCTTAAACGCACAAATTTTATTGGACAATAACAAGGAATTTAAAATAATCGCTACCAACCAGAGTGAGAAAAACATTTATGTACAAAAGATAATAATGAACGGCAAAGAGCTTACAAGACCGATAATTAAGCATTCTGATATCACTGGCGGAGGTGTTTTGGAGTTTGTTATGGGGCCTGTCGCAAATAAGAAATTATTCCAAACACTTAAATGAATTTCATAATAAATTATTAATACAACACTACATTTAATTATATTTGTAACAGGTTAAGTATAAATAAACATTAAAATGTAAGCTTCTATATGAATCTGGAAAAACACTTCAATAAATTCAGAGAGAACACAATCGGGTGGAATGCAACAATCGAAACTCCTCAGGGAACAAAACCTTTAGTTTATGCCGACTGGATAGCCAGCGGACGGCTGTACGGCCCAATAGAGGATCTGCTTAAGGACAAAATCGGGCCGATGGTTGCAAATACTCACTCTGAATCAAGCGATACGGGATTGATAATGACAAACATTTACAAATTGTCGCATCAAATCATCAAAGATCACGTCAACGCAGCTAAAGAGGATATTATCATAACTTACGGTTTCGGTATGACATCGGTTGTGAACAAACTTCAGAGAATAATGGGGTTGAGAATTCCGGAACAATCAAGAAAGTTTTGTAAAATTCAGCCCGATGAGCGTCCTGTTGTGTTTCTGACACACATGGAGCATCACTCCAACCACACCTCCTGGCTCGAAACAATTGCCGATGTTGTTGTTTTAGAACCCACAGAGGATCTGCTCGTAAACCCAGAATCTCTCAGAAGCGAAATAAAGAAGTACGAAAACCGTATTCTCAAGATAGGTACTTTCTCGGCATGTTCAAATGTCACAGGCATTGAAACGCCTTACTACGAACTGGCCCGCATAATGCACGAAAACGGAGGCATCTGCTTTGTCGACTTTGCAGCATCTGCACCTTATGTAAAAATTGATATGCATCCCGCCGACCCTATGGAGAGACTCGACGGAATATTTTTCTCTCCTCACAAATTCTTAGGTGGGCCCGGCAGTTCAGGAGTTCTTGTATTTAATGCTGCCTTGCACTGCAATTATGCCCCCGATAACTCTGGAGGAGGAACTGTAGACTGGACCAATCGTTGGGGGAAATACAAATATGTGGATGATATTGAAGCTCGTGAAGATGGAGGCACTCCCGGGTTCCTTCAATCAATAAGAGCTGCTCTTTCAATCAGGCTCAAAGAACAGATGAACTGCGAATTGATCAGAGAGAGAGAACACGAAATATTATCTAAAATTTTCAGAGAATTCAGAAAAATTTCCGGAATTAATATTTTGGCAGATAATGTGGAAGAGCGAATTGGCGCAGTTTCCTTTTATGTTACGGGAGTCCATTTCAATTTAGTTGTGAGACTTCTAAATGACTATTACGGAGTTCAGGTAAGAGGAGGTTGTTCTTGTGCAGGCACTTACGGACACTATCTGCTTCATGTTGACTATAATACATCCTGCGCTATTACAAGTAAAATCGACAAAGGCGACTTATCGGAAAAACCGGGTTGGGTAAGAATGTCAATCCATCCTACAATGACCGACGCAGAGGTTGATTATCTGATAGATGCAGTTGGTCAGGTTGCAAAAAATGCTAATGAATGGGGTAAAGATTATTATTATGACCCTCATTTAAATGACTATATACACCTTTCACATCCGCGTAAAGAGCCGGGCAACTATTTAAACTGGCTGGAACTATAAAATTAACCTTTCGCTCATTTTTATAATTAACTTTATCATGTCAATGACATGTCCGTGGAGAAATCCCAAGAGTGCCGTTCTCCAACTGCAAGATATGATCAGGTTCAGGAAATATTCAACTAAACAGATGGGAGAGCGTTTTTTGGGAGTAATGCAAACAGTCTGGTCAAACACACAAATATTTCTGGACGGTTATTATGGCAGGAAAACAAATCCTGATGCCGGAGAGAACACTCCATGGAACTGTTTCAGAAAGCTGTTCGCCAGTTTTCCTCAATAACGTTGCATAATTAAATTCAGAAACGTAAAGTGAGCATCAGTGAGTGATCTGTCATTATGGTTGGTGAGATATTTAAATCATAGACCAAATGGTAATTGTATTCGATACCGATTTGTTTATAATAGAATCCGCTCCTCAGCAGAACCGATTTTCTGCTGGTATTAAACTCTTTAAAGAGATTTCCTCTCGATAATGCCACAGCTTTAAAATCAAGGTTAAAATTAACATCCTTAGAAACCGGAGTCGAGATACTAAAATCAACAATACCGCTGAATCCTGATTCAAAATCAGAGAGCGAACCGTTTATGTTACTTTGAGTCTGAAACTCTTTATTGAAAGTCTGTTGGAAAGAGTAACCCAGCCCATAAGTCAAATCCCAGTTCGTGTTCTCTTTTCCTTGATGAGAATAGTGCTTTTGCCCAATAAAAAGAGTCTGATACAAAAATAAAGGATCAAACAGTGATACCGGTTGATTATTTAATGTCGATTTTTTGAGAAAAGTCTCACCTGTAGTCTCTAAAAACAACCTGATAGCAGGATGCTTAATTACAATCACAGATGGTGTCAATGATAATATAATTGAATTCTGCTGACTCTGAACAGGTTGCCCGGTAGTCTTACTCTGTCCGTAAGTAGCATACAGAGTCGATCTGAAGTCCAGTTTTTTTCCGGTATAATTATAATCAGCATTTATTGTTGCAAGCCATTGATAAGAGAGAGTCGATATTCCGAGATTTTTTGAGGAGTTTAAAGTCAGACCGATACTTGGACTAAAATTAAAAGCAGATCTCTTTTCATCGTTTTCTGACATTGATTTTAATACGGACGGAACAATCAATATCGGTAATATTATAATAAGTTTTAAATAATTTTTCATTTTGTCGGCCGGTTTTAAGTCAATAAAAATTGTAATAAAAGGCATAACCATCAAGGTTTTAGCCCTGATGGTCAGCTTAATTAAAATTAGTTCAGGAAGTTAAATTACCTTTTCCCGGTAGCCATTCCCGATGCAGCGTCACGAGGCCCCTTAACATTGAAAACAAAAGTGTTGTTTTTCAACTCATAAGTACCCGGTGAGATTACCAAACCAGGCACACCTAGTTGTTTAGCCACACCCTGGTCTACTACCATAGGTTTTTGAATAGTTACAACATACTGGCCGCGTTCGTTTTTGCCCTTTTCGTTAATTCCTTTTGGAATCATAACCACAAGTTTACCATCCTTCATTTCGGCAGTTGCTTCAGAAACCTGAAAGTTTCCGTCACTTTGCTGGGCAACACCCAAAGTACCACCTATTGTTATTGAGCATACTCCAAAGCCCGGACCGCAATTACCCTCTGCATTCCTTTTACCGAAATCAACCTTTATAGAAATGCCTATCGCACTTACACTCGAAGAAACAAATGTCATAACGACAACTAACATAAGCAAATAAATCTTTTTCATAATCAATTAGTTTAAAATTATACGTATGGAGCTTAATAAATACACTCTTTAAACAAACAGTAATTATATTTAGTTTAATTTTTCAAATAATTCCACCAAAAAAAGTGAATATTTTTTTAAAATATTTTCCAATTTTTTGAAAACCAATGAATAAAAAAGATACCTTTACTCTAAATATTTTTTAAAATGGAAAATTACTATTATTTAATTATTCCTGTAGTTTTGATACTTATTGCTGCAGGTATTAAAATTGTAAGACCTACTCAACGCGGTCTTATTGAAAGGCTTGGTAAATATCATTCATTTGCCACTCCCGGCTTCCATTGGATCATTCCGATTATTGACAAGATTTACATTGTAAATGTTACAGAACAGATGGTCGATGCCGAACCTCAGGAGATTATCACAAACGATAATCTTAATGCAAGTGTCGATGCTCAAGTCTATTTTAAAGTAAAATCAGACGAAGAGAGTGTTAAAGGATCTATTTATAATGTAAATAATTACAGATATCAAATAGTGAATTTAGCCAGAACCACACTTAGAAATATTATAGGTACACTTACTCTCAAATCGGCTAACAGCGAGAGAGGGAAAATTAACGCAGAATTATACAAAACCCTTCATACCGAAACTCAGGAGTGGGGAATTGAGATTGTCAGAACAGAGCTTAAGCAAATTGACCCTCCAAGAGATGTTCAGGACACTATGAACAAGGTAGTTAAAGCCGAAAATGAGAAGATAGCCGCTATCGACTCAGCTACTGCGGCAGAGACAGTTGCAGATGGTATCAAACGTGCAAAGATTAAAGAGGCCGAAGGCTGGAAGCAATCAAAAATCCTTCAGGCAGAAGGAGAAGCAGAGGCAATCAGACTTGTCAATGAAGCCGCCGATAAATATTTTGTCGGAAATGCTCAATTACTCAAAAAATTGGAAACCTTAGAAAATTCTCTTGAAAAGAATGCAAAAATAGTTATTCCAACAGGCACCGAATTAGTTAACATAATCGGTGAGATGTCAGGAGTCATTCCTTTTGAAAAGAAGAGAAAAGAGGAGTAAATTAATTGAGTTTGATTTCAACATCAAACACTGTAATTAATCAGCAAACAGATCCCGGCTAAGATTGTATCTTAGCCGGGATTTTCCGTATAGATACAGATTTTATAATCAGCTAGTTGTAAATAGCATCAACAGGGCAAATCTCCTCACATTTTCCACACCTGTAACAACTCTTCGTGTCAATTTCGGCACTTTTAATATCGCCTTCAATAGCTTTTTCCGGGCACACCGGCATACACTTTCCGCAACTGGTACAAACATCTTGGTTTATCAAAGGTTCCGAATATTCTGCAGGTGTTGTATGATATATTGCATCTTCGGGGCATACAGGCTCACATTTACCGCATCCTGTACATTTTGTAAGTAATATCACCGGATCCGAACTTGTTACAGTTCCAGATTTGGTTATACCGTTGTATTTACATACAGTATAACAGTCACCGCACTTAGTACACTTATTTTTATCCAGAACAACGGCAGCTTTAATAATCGCATTTCGTCTGCAATCTTTATAACAGTTACCGCATTTTGTACACTTAGAAGTATCAATCGACGCCTTTCCGTTAACTTTTTTAATTGCTCCCGGGGCACAGTGAGCAGAACAAATTTCGACACAACCATGACATGCAGATGTATTAACAGAATAATTTGAAACAGTATACGATATTGCCTTCCCCTGTTTATTGCACGCAGTCACACACTCTCCGCAACCGGTACAATTACTGTTTACACTGTACGCAACGGAATTTGTAGGTAAGCTTATCGCACCGAAACTGCAATAGGGAGTACACTTACCGCACAAATTACACTTCTGCTTATCGATATAATATGTTTTGTTAGAAATTGTTATTGCATTCGGAACACAAACGCTTTTGCAAATCCCGCACTCTGTACACTTATCTTTTAAAATCGAGTACTTACTCAGAGCCGGTAAAGCAATGGCGTTGTAATAACATACCTTTAGGCACTCACCGCATCCGTTACAAACACTTTTCTTCACAACGTAAGGAGGGTACAGCCAATCATCCTGGCAAGCCTTTAAAATAGGAGCAGCAGCCAGCAATGCGCCACCCTGCAACCATTTTTTAATAAACTCTCTTCTTTCAATTTTATTTGTACTCATAAAATTCACATTATATTAAAAAGAGATCCTACATTCTACCCTTGCTAACAATGCATTATCGGGCAACGAAATACTCTTTACGAAAGCACCTATTGCGTTAATTTGAAAATGCGAATTAAATCTTTTCCCGACCTCAATATCAAATTCATTCATCGGAGAGCTCTTCATTTGTGAAGAGTATTGTAATTTAATATGCGTTCTATATTTCCTTAAAGAAGTCTTTACGGCAAACTGAATAAGAGGCATATCTTTAGAATCAAGCCTCAAGACCTCCCCTGCAAAAATATTGCTGAAAGAGTTGAGTACTTTCGCATCATTATCGAGAGCATTTATACCGAAATATCTCAAATTAAAGATTGATCGGGTATTCATTACAGAGTACTCTTTTTCAATACCCAGACTATAAATGATTGCATTATTTAAATCTGCCGCCTGAAAAATCACTTCAGGTTTTAAAAGAAATTTATAGGGCAGATTGATGTCGGCATAAATCCCCGACATGACAAAAGGCTTCTCGATTATACTTCCGAATTCACTATAAGCGAGTAACCCTGCCGATGCAAGATTAAAATCAGTTTTTTTAGAATTAAACTCCCCTTTTTTTCGCAATGGAGAGTATGAGAGAGTAAAGCCGGCCAAATTAGTCTCACCGATTTTGTCGCCAAGTACTCCGACACCCCTGCCCGGAATAATATCATACAAATATCCCACTGAACAAAAGATCCCGTTCCGCGCAAATCCTTTTATAACTGAACCGGCATTAAAATTTAGGCTCCAGGGTCCGTTGGAGTTTTTTATATTAAGTCCGAATATTCTCTCATTTAACAAATAATTCTCATCAAAAGAGGCAGATTGAACTCCAAATGTAGCTCTTCCCTTTTTCCATTTATATTGATAAAAGAGCTCCCTGATTCCGAAATGACCGTTCTTGAAGTTAATTTTTTGGGACAAATCATATCTGTCCCAAAACTTATAACCGGTTTCAATAAAAAGTGTAGATTTTTTTGAAGAGATATCAACCCCCAAAAAACCCATAGAATTGAAAATGGCATTATTATCGAGATATCCTGAACTACCCGTTAATTCAACCGCCCAATACACTTTACTTTTGCCGAGAGGCTTCAAAGAAGAGCTCAATTGGCTTCTGCACTCCCACTGGCTGAATGCATTTAACGACAAGAGCAACGAAAGAAATGAGAAAATTAATCGTTTCATTTACTCCTTATTTATTTTCAAAGAGCCAAACCCGCCGTCTTTATTACAGTTCCTCTCCACATTCAGCACCCCAGTTTTTTTCCCGTCTGCAAGCACTTTTATTTTTAACTCCCTTGTAAAAGTTACCGGATCTACCTCTGTCCATTCACCAGCAGATATAATTTTGAGGCCATCTGCCAAGAAATTTGTATCGGTCAGTTCAAGTTCACAAATTCTGTGAATATACACAACTGTAACTTTTACAGTAATTTCATCACCTTGTTTGAATGTAGATTTTTGCTCACCCAATACATTAATTTTAATCTCACATGCCATTGCCGAAACAGAGATTCCCAGCAAAAAAAGAATAGAAAAAAGTGCCTTCTTCATAATTGTATTTTAAAAATTACTTGTTAAATATATTATTTTTTCGACATGTTAGACACAACTAATCTCTAAATCCTACCCTTTTCCGGTAAAATCCACCCAAATTACACGTTTTTATAATATTTGATAAATTAAACCCATGCACTGGCACTCTTTTTGATTGAATATTAAAGCTATACATATCTGCAAATGAAAAAAGCATTATTCTTCATCACTATTCTGTGTTTAAATGCAAGTTTTTTAAACGCACAAACAAAAGAGAACCTAACAACAACAATTACAGGGACTATTATCGATTCACTTTCCGGTAAAGTTGTAGATTATCCCACAGTAGCACTCTTCAGCGATTCGCTAAAATTAATTAAGGCAGTTGCCGGTGGCGCAGATGGAAAATTTTATTTATCATCTCCTTCAAAAGGGAAATTTATTCTCTCTGTTTCAATGATCGGTTATTCGACTGTAAAAAAAGAGATTCAAATTCCGGAAGGTTCTCCCAAACAATTTAACATAGGCACAATATATTTGATTGAAGGCGTGCAGATGTCGGCCGTTACTGTAATTGGTGTGAAGCCACTTATTAAAAATGAAGCCGACAAACTTACTTAAAACTTTGAATCAGACCCTCAAACCGCTTCAAGCTCACTTGTGGAAATTATAAAGAAAATTCCTATGCTAAGTGTGGATGGTGACGGTAGTGTAAGAATGAACGGGGAGACAAATTTTAAAGTTCTGGTCAATGGAAGATCTACAGGTATATTAGTTAAAAACTTCAAAGAGGCCATCAAATCAATGCCTGCAACCTCTGTTAAATCAGTCGAAGTAATCACAAATCCATCAACAAAATATGACGCAGAGGGAGTTGGCGGAATTATTAATATTATAACAAACCGAAACACAACCGGAGGATACAGCGGAAGTCTCTCTACAGGTATTAATACACTAGGCGGCTACAATACCGGGGGATATATATCTGCACAAAGAGGAAAACTTGCAATTTCGGCAGATATTAACAGAGGGACTAATGCCTCCAGCAAAAACACAAATCACATAGATACAGAGAATTATCTTAGTTCAGATTTCAGATATTCAAACTCTACAGGGACA
>CAZOOH010000020.1:0-17001 GCA_964581375.1 uncultured Muribaculaceae bacterium | reverse complement strand
CTGAGTTTGTTTTTTCGAAGGTGAAAGAACAATTTGGTTTCCCTCAATTTTGTACTCAATATTGTTTTTCAGCAGAATTTGGTCTAAAACTTTATTGATTGGCTGATTTGTAATCTCGACTGTTAATCTGTTGTTAACATTCACCAAATTATCGTTATAGACAAATCGGTACTTTGATTGGGTTTGAACCTCTTTTAGAATAGTTTTTAAGGGAGTATCCTTAAATTTAAATGTAATGTTTTGAGCAAAAGAGTTCTGTGGCAATGACAAAAAAATCCAGCTTAAAACAAAATAGCATATTAAAGATATGCGTGGTGGTTTTGAAAATTTAAACATATAAAATAAAAGTTTAGGTTTTTAATTATACGCATAAACCTTGTCTTACCCCATCTTTTTTTATTAAACAGGTGACAGGAAAAATACCTTATCTTTTACAGAATATTTAACCCCAGATGTAACCGTCATAAATTCAAGTACTTGAATTAGTGATTCTGATTCAAATTCACCTGTGAATCTGTTATTATAAATTATGGGATCATTCACAATAATTTTAACTCCATACCAGCGCTCCATTTTCTTAATTACCTCTTCCATAGGAGTATTATCAAACAGAAGAAGACCGTCTTTCCAACCGGTATTCAAAATTTGGATTGCTTTACTTTTATCCTTTACATAAATTTGATTATTACTGGTAATAGTGACCTCTTCCAGTTTATTTACATCAATTGATTTATTATTAAGTTCATTTATAAGCTTTACCTTTCCGGATACCATTGTGAGTTTCATTGCTTTATCATTCTCATAAGATGATAGATTAAACTCTGTTCCCGTAACCTTAACAGTATAACCAGAAACTGTTTTAATAAACATAGGCCATTTTTTATTGCTTTCTACGATAAAATATCCTTCGCCTTTTAACTCCAGCGACCTTTGGTTTTTATCAAATTTTTGGGGACATTTTAATTCGCTATTACTATTAAGCCATACTTTGCTTCCGTCGGGTAAATTTATTAGACCTTTGACTCCGGGATTAACTTTATATTCAAAAGTTGAACCCTTTTGAACGGGGATTATGTTAGACTCAGCTATGTTATTATTTTCAAGCATATTTATCTGCCTTGAAAAATAAAAATACTGATATATTGATAGTACCAATAAAGGGATAGCCAGTACCGCAGCAATTTTGTATATAAGAGACAATTTGTTTTTTCTAGGTACGATGTTCATAAAAGACTCTATTTTCTTTTGAGATGCATTATCGTCAGGGAAATTTGAAATAGTCCAGTCAATATCTTGCTTAATAAAATCCTTATATTCTTCTTGCTTATCCTCTAAATACTCAAACAATATTCTCTTCTCCTCATCAGTGGCTATCCTTTGCAGGTATTTTCTTTTTATATCTTCAATGTTATTTGTTTGTTCCATATTCATTATACATATATTACAATATTTGATGTTTTTACCCCACAAAAATCTTGATTAATAGCAGGAATCTGCCTAGTTTTTTTCTAAAAATTTTAAGTGCGGAAGATATATTATGTTCGACAATTTTTTCAGATATACCCAATTTAACGGAGATCTCTTTATATGACAACCCTTCTTTACGGCTTAAAATAAATATTTTTCTAATTTTTTGCGGTAGGATTTCATACGTATTGATTATAGTGCGCTCCATGTCAAGCGCATCAATACTGGATGACATTTGTTCATCATTTAATGTATCAATCAGGAATCTGTTCTCCGCTTTTTCAAGTTTATCTTTAAGATTATACTCTCTTTTACGAAGTAAGTTTATCGCTTTATTTCTAGCAATTGTGAATAGAAAAGATTTGAGATTTAGTTCTGTATCAATCTTTTCTCTACTCTCCCAAATAATCAAAAATGAGTCCTGAACAATATCTTCAACTATTTGTGGCTCTTTTATGTAACGAGTGACAAAATACTTTAAATTAAGATATTCAGCAGTATAAAAATATTCAAAAGCTTTTTCGTTCCCATGCTTGATAGCAGAAACGAACAAAGTTCTCATATCTGTATTTTCATACCTTTTCATACATAACGTATCTTCCAAGCTTCGGTTTAGCAAATATACAAATAAAGGAATTACACGTTACCCCCCCGGAGACTTTGCCACAATTTCTGCAGGAGGCGTTGCCGGCAAGGGAGCACTTGCCCCCCGGCAGCAAAACACTTTGCCAGCAAAACACATTGACGCAGTTTGATGCAACCGCTTGTTTATTAGGTGTGTGTAAAATTAATTTTACGGTTTTTTAGAAAATTCATTTTATACAAACCAGATTAACAGATAGTTGCATCAAACTGCGTCAATGTGTTTTTTCTTCTCGGAAAGTCTCCTCCTAGTTAAACATATTTCTCGTACGCACTCATATCTAGAAATCCGTGCCCCGACAAATTGAACAGAATTACTTCGCTCTTACCGCTCTCTTTAGCTTTGAGAGCTTCGCGGATTGTGGCGGCAATTGCGTGTGTAGACTCAGGAGCCGGAATAATACCCTCTGTCTGAGCAAAAAGGATTCCCGCTTTAAAAGTTTCATCCTGCTCAATTGCACAACTCTCAATAAAACCATCCTTTTTAAGCTGGCTCACAATTCTTCCGCCGCCATGGTAGCGAAGTCCGGCGGCATGAATCTGCTCTGGCTGGAAATCGTGACCTAAAGTGTACATTGGAATTAATGGTGTCATACCGGCAGTATCGCCAAAATCGTATTCAAGCTTACCTTTCGAAAGTTTAGGACAAGCTGCTGGCTCGGCGGCGATAGCAATAAGTTTTTTCTCACCGTTAAGAACCCTTCTCAAGAATGGGAAGCTTATACCGCCAAAATTTGACCCGCCGCCGAAACAAGCAATCACCTTGTCGGGATACTCTCCCGCCATCTCCATCTGCTTTTCGGCCTCCAGACCAATAATCGTCTGATGTAAAAGCACATGATTCAACACACTGCCAAGAGAGTAGCGAGTATTTTCAGATGTAACGGCCATCTCGACAGCCTCCGAAATTGCGATTCCGAGACTACCCTGATTGTCGGCATTTTCGGCAAGAAGTTTTTGACCATACTGAGTTAAATTCGAAGGCGACGCATAAACCTTACCTCCATAAGTGTTTATCACACTCTTCCTGTACGGCTTAGCATTAAAACTGTTTCTTACCATAAAAACCATTAGTTCAAGCCCAAAGTGTTGACAAGCAGCACTCATAGCTGTTCCCCATTGTCCGGCGCCCGTTTCGGTAGTTAATCTTTTGATACCCTCCTCTGCATTATAGTATGCCTGTGCAATTGCAGTATTCATCTTATGAGAACCCACAGGACTCACACTCTCGTTTTTAAAAAATATTTTCGCCGGAGTATCAAGCGCCTTCTCAAGAGAAAAAGCCCGAACAAGCGGAGTAGGTCTGTATTTTTTGTACAGCTCTCTCACTTCGCCCGGGATATCAATAAATTTCTCGGTAGAGAACTCCTGTTCAACAAGTTTCTTAGCAAACAAACCCTCCATTTCGGCAGGTTTCAAAGGCTCTCTCGTTCCCGGATTCAACAACGGTTGAGGCTGATTAGGCATATCTGCCAAAATGTTATACCATTGCGAAGGAATTTCGTGTTCGGGAAGAATAAATTTCTTAGTTGTTTTCATTTTACTATTGTTTTAATTGTTTGAATTCAGGTTTTAAAATTTGCAGATGTTATTTGCGGGCGCACAAAAAAAGCCCGGAGTGTGAGCTCCGGGCTTTGGTATTATGTTAAGGGTAATTATCTTTCCAATTAATTCAATTATACCAATACAGTTGTGCTCACAAGAAAACTATTCCTGTGCCACCACCATGATTGTGTATTAAAATTCTTCATCGGTTTTAATCTGTTACAAAAGTATCAATAGAAATTAAAAATCCAAAATTATTTTTTCAAAACCCTCACCATTCTCTCCTTTCCGCGGAAATCAATCCGACTTTCGGCAGATACAAATCCCATATCCATCAGTAATTTAACAACCTCCGCAGCAAACCTTTCATTTATTTCAAAAAAGAGAGCACCACCGGGTTTCAAACTGTAAGCAGCAATATTGGCAATACGTCTGTAAAAAATCAGAGGATCGGAATCTTCGACAAAAAGCGCCTCAAAAGGCTCATAAAATAGCACATTCGGCCGAATAAACCGCTTCTCACTTTCACAAACATAAGGAGGATTACTTACCACTATATCCAATTCTTTTTCAGGCAGATATCCCTCTACTTCCCCCTCATTCAACAAATCGCATTTAAAGAGTTTGTAGCCGACACCGGCTTCGCGCAAAGAGTCATAACTCTCAAGAATAGATTCAGCATTAATTTTTGACAGCTCCATTGCCCTTTCCGACAAATCACATGCAAAAACAGTCGAGCCGTTAAACGCCTTAGCAAGCGAAATCCCGATTGCCCCACTTCCGCAAGCCGCATCAAAAATTTTCAATCTATTATTTACACTCACTCCCTGCTCCCCTTTTACACCATCCCCGGCACACTCCTTAATCCACTCCACAAGCTCCTCCGTTTCGGGACGAGGAATCAACACCCCCTCACCAACTACAAATTTATATCCGCAAAACCACTCAAAGCCCGTAACATACTGCAAAGGACGACCCTTAACCATCTGTTCGACAGCACTATTAAGCAACTCCTCGCTTTCATAAGGAATAACATCGTTCAATTTAAGCGCATAATCACTCCCCGAAACCCCAAGAAAGTCGTCAAGCAAACGCAGAGCTATGGCACGACACTCCTCAGGACCGTACAACTCCGACAACCTTTCGGAGACACTCTTTACAAAAAGAGAAAAAGTCATGAATCAAACCAATAATTTATCCAGAAATTCAGACATAGACATGCCTGCAACCTTAACCTGCTGCGGAACCAGACTCATCTCAGTCATACCCGGAACAGTGTTTATCTCAAGGAAATAGATTCCACTTTCGTTAACAATATAATCTACCCGAACCACCCCGCGGCAGCCCAAGTGCCTGTATATTTTCGCAGTATTAGCCATAATCTCATCCCTCAAAACATCGGGAATCTGAGCAGGACAAATCTCCTTACTTGCACCAAGATACTTAGCCTCATAATCGAAAAATTCGTTTTCGGAAATAATTTCAGTAACAGGCAAAACAGTAAGGTCCCCCGAAGAATCAAATGCCCCGTTTGTCATCTCTCTCCCCTCAATAAACTCCTCTATAAGAACCCTGTCATCTTCCTTAAAAGCTTCATTAATAGCGGCTTCCAGTCCTTGCAAACTCTTCACCTTAGTCACCCCGAAACTGCTGCCCCCGTCATTCGGTTTAACAAACATAGGGTACCCCAGTTTGGCAGATATCTCATCGACGCTGTATTTATCGCCTTTGCGCAAAAAAACCTCCTTAGGCAGATTAATCCCCGAATCCCTCAGAAAACACTTACAGGCATACTTATTAAAAGTTATAGCCGAAACAATAGAAGGACAAGTCGAATAACGCACACCCACCATATCGAAATAGCCCTGAATCATTCCATCCTCACCCGGAGTACCATGAATCATTATAAGAGCAATATCAAAAGTAATCTTAGTACCATCTGACAACTGGAACGAAAAATCGGATTTATCTATCTGAGCATTTTTGCAATCGGGATTCTGCACACTCCAGTCCCTTCCCGTAACCAAAATCTCATACACCTCATATTTAGCAGAGTCCAGATACTTTGCAACATTCTTTCCGCTCTTAACGGAAACACCAGCCTCAGAGGAATTACCTCCGTATAAAAGAGCAACTCTTTTCTTCATCAGACACAATATTAATGGAAAAACGGATCATTAACAGCAGCATTTTGTTCAATCTCATCGTCACTGCCGTTGCAGTTAAGAGTAGCACTGAATCCCGGAGGCATAGGGAAAATATCACTCTTGGAAATACCCAGAGTCCCATCCTTAAGAACCTTCTGCATAAACAAACCCCAAATAGGAAGCGCCATATTTGAACCGCCACCCAATCCGAGACTCTCAAAGTGAATCTGCCTGTCCTCAGCGCCAACCCAAACACCCGCAGTCAGTTTAGGAACAAACCCTATAAACCAACCATCCGATTGGTCATTCGTTGTACCGGTTTTACCGGCAATTTGGCCCTCAGGCACATATTTATATCGCAACCTTGCAGCAGTACCCTCATTTACAACACCTTGCATCAGGTTAATCATAAGGTATGCAGTCTTATCACTAATCGATTCCTTCTTTTTTGTAGTACAATTAGTAAGAATATTACCAGCCTTATCTTCGACCCTTAAAACAAACAGCGGCTCAATATGAACCCCCTTGCTCGGGTAAGTATTATAAGCGGCAACCATCTCAAAAAGAGTAAGATCGGCAGGTCCCAGACAGAGAGATACAACAGGGTCAAGGAAACTGTTAATCCCCATCCTGCGGCACATCTCCACAAGCGCGAAAGGACCGAACTGCTTCATTAAATAGGCAGATATATTATTGCTGCTCTTGGTAAGCCCCCATTTCAAAGTAACAGTTTTACCAATCCATTCAGGCTTATCGGTAGTTTCCGGAGTCCAGGTGGAATCGCCCACAATAAAAGTTTGAGGAACATTCACAACCTTATCGCAAGGAGTCATACCCTCCTGCATGGCCAGAGTGTACAAAAATGGTTTAATCGTAGAACCAACCTGCCTTTTAGCCTGACGGGCATTATCATACTTAAAATATTTATAGTTAGGCCCCCCTACATAAGCTCTTACAAAACCTGTCTGAGGCTCCATAGCCATAAACGAAGCCCTTAAAAACGACTTGTAATAGCGGATAGAATCATTCGGAGTCATCACAGTATCAATACTGCCACTACCCTTCCATGTGAAAACATTCATCTTTACAGGCTTCTTAAAACTATCTTCAATCTCCCTGTCGGAGAAGCCTGCATCTTTAAGATTCCGGTAACGGTCACTCCATCGGCGAGCTTGCTTCATTATATTATCGGTAACACTCCTGGGAGCACTGTTCGAAAACGGTTTATTATTCTTCCATGCAATCTCCCTGGAGAAAGCAGGTTGCAAATCCTTACCAAGATGTTCAGCAACAGCCTCCTCGGCAAAACGCTGCATCTTAGAATTAATAGTAGTATAAATTCTTAACCCCTCCCTGTCCAAATCATATTTTGAACCGTCTGCCTTTTTATTTTTCTCAAGCCAGCCGTACATAGGGTCATCTTTCCACAGAGTAGAATCGACACGAAAATCCTCAACTTTTGCATAGCTTGAGCGCTTAGGCTGCTGAGCATTCATCATCCGCCTTATCATATCTCTGAAGTAAGGTCCCAAACCCGAATTGTGGTCCTGCTGGTTAAAGTTCAGAACAATCGGACAAGCAGATATCGAATCGTAGGTTCGTCTGTCTATATAATTATATTTTCGCATTTGACTCAGAACATGGTCTCTGCGGGTTTTTGCCCGTTCGGGATAATTCACCGGATTGAACCGTGTCGGCCTGTTAACCATTCCCACCAACAGTGCAGATTCTTCCATATTGAGCTCAGAGGGCTGTTTCCCGAAGAAAGTATTTGATGCCGCCCTGATTCCGTATGCATTACTTCCGTAAAATACGGCATTCAGATACATACTGAGAATCTCCTCTTTAGTATAGTTTCTTTCAAGTTTAACAGCTGTAATCCACTCTTTGAATTTGGAAAAGGCAAGTCTTACCATTCCCGCTCCCGGAATTCTGCTGTAAGAACTGTCTCTGGGATAAAGAGTCTTGGCGAGTTGCTGAGTGAGAGTACTGCCCCCTCCCGAACTGCTTCTTTGACCAAGCAAGAAAGATTTAACTGCAACACGAGCCAAACTTCTGAAGTCAATCCCCGAATGTTCAAAGAATCGTACATCTTCTGTAGCTACGAGAGCATTTACGAGATTGGGCGAAAGTTCGTCATAAGAGACGTAGGATCTGTTTTGTATATGAAAGGTGCTGAGAATAACCCCATCTTCCGAAATAATTTCGGTGGCAAGATTCTTTTGCGGATCTTCAAGCTCCTCGAAAGAGGGAACATCCGTGAAGATAATTGTTAAAAAAAGTACAAATATCAGTGCCAAAGGCAATGCAAAAATTACCCTCCAGAACCATTTTTTAAACTTTGCTCTATCCTTTATAACCATCTTTGTAATAATATTACACCATTCGTAAATCGCAAAATTAGAAATAAAAATTTGGATATTACCCCATTTTATAACTTACTTTGCACCACACAATAAATTAATCGATTATGGCTGAAAATTTAGTTATCGTTGAGTCTCCGGCAAAAGCAAAGACCATCGAAAAGTTTTTGGGGAAAGGGTTTACAGTGAAGTCGAGCTTTGGCCATATCCGTGATTTATCGAAGAAAAATCTTGGGATTGACATCGAAAACGGATTTAAACCCGACTACCTTATATCTGACGATAAAAAGAAAGTTGTATCTGAATTAAAGAGTCTTGCAAAGGATGCCGGGGTGGTTTGGCTGGCGTCCGATGAAGACCGCGAAGGAGAGGCAATCGCATGGCATCTGCAAGAGGCACTCAAGCTCTCACCTGAGAAAACTAAGCGAATCGTTTTTCATGAAATCACAAAAGATGCAATTCTAAATGCAATTGAAAACCCGCGTACAGTTGACATGAATCTTGTGATGGCTCAACAGGCGCGCAGAGTGCTGGACAGGCTTGTAGGGTTCGAACTATCTCCCATACTGTGGAAAAAAGTGAGACCAAAATTATCTGCCGGCCGTGTACAATCGGTAGCTGTAAAACTTGTGGTCGACAGAGAGAGGGAAATCCAAGGGTTTGAAGCAAAATCACAATACAGAGTTGAAGGATTGTTTATTCCCGACGGAAGCAAATCTGCCATCAAAGCCGAACTCGACGTAAGGTTCGACACATATGAAGAGGCACTTAGCTTTGTAAACAAATGCAAAGGAGCAACATTTACAATAGGCGACATAGAAGAGAAGGAGGCAAAACGCTCTCCGTCCGCACCTTTTACTACATCTACCCTGCAGCAGGAGGCTTCCCGCAAGCTGGGATTCTCGCTCAGTCAAACAATGAAGGTTGCGCAGAATCTGTATGAAGCCGGGTTTATTACCTACATGCGTACCGACTCTACGAACCTCTCTACAATAGCAATTGGGGCAGCAAAAGGGGTAATTACAGAACTGTACGGCAAGGAGTTCTCCAAAACCCGTCAGTTTGCTACCAAGACTAAGGGAGCACAAGAGGCACACGAAGCAATCCGCCCTACATACCTTAATAATCAGGTTATTGAAGCAGGAGCCCAGGAAAAGCGACTCTATCAATTGATATGGAAACGCACAATAGCTTCTCAAATGGCAGAGGCAATTATAGGTAAAACTGAGATTTCAATAGTTACACCTTCTTTCAAGCACTCATTTAATGCATCGGCGGAGAGGATTCTGTTTGAAGGATTCTTAAAGGTATATACCGAGTCAAAAGACGAAGAGCAGGACGAAGAGGATCTTAATGCAAAACTTCCGAAACTTTCGGTGGGGCAGGCAATGAACAGGCAAACCATTACAGCGTCGGAAAAGTACTCTCAAAAACCGCCACGATACACAGAGGCTTCTCTGGTAAAAAAACTCGAAGAGCTTGGAATCGGACGTCCATCTACCTATGCTCCAACAATTTCCACAATCACTACCAGAGGTTATATTACAAAAACCGATAAACCTGGAAGTGAGAGAGAGGTTAAGCAGATAATTCTCGACAAAGAGAGTATTTCAGAGAAAAAAATTAAAGAGAGCTTTGGAGCCGAGAAGGGAAAACTCTTTCCCGAAGATATAGGAATTCTGGTAAACGATTATTTAGCCGAAAACTTCGAAACCATTGTTGACTACGGTTTTACAGCCAAAGTGGAGGAGAGTTTCGACAGAGTTGCAGGAGGCGAACTAATCTGGAATAATGTTATCGAGGAATTTTACAAACCATTCCACTCAACAGTTGACGGTGCACTTAAAACAACCCGCCCTGCAAATGCAGAGAGAGTTCTCGGCACCGACCCTGCAACGGGTAAAAAGGTACTTGTTCGGTTGGGACGTTTCGGTCCGCTTGTGCAGATAGGCGAATCCGACGACCCTGAAAAGAAGTTTATGAGCCTGGCCAAAGGTCAGCTCATTGAAACTATTACAATCGAAGAGGCTCTCAAATTGTTTGACCTCCCCAGAACAGTAGGAACTCACAACGAGAAAGAGATTATAGCTGCCATCGGCCGATTCGGCCCTTATATTAAATATAACGGAGCATTTATTTCCCTCGGAAAAGAGAATAACCCTTATACCGTGGATCTTCCGACATGTATTGCTCTAATTGAAAACAATGCAATAAAAGAGGCCAAAAAATCAATTAAAGTATTTGAAAAAGAGGGAATAGAGGTGCTAAACGGTCGGTTCGGAGCATACATAAAATATAAAGGTAAAAATTACAAAATTCCTAAAGGTAATAAAGCCGAAGAGCTCGATGCCGAAACTGCAATGGAAATTATAAAAAGCACCGACAAGAAAAAGTAGCAGTAATGAAAAGCAGTGATTTTATCGAAAAGATTCCCCTCTCAATAGTTTCAGATGCAAAGGGGCGTTACGCCGTCATTATAATAAATACAACGGGCAACAGTTCAATAACCGAATCCCTGGCTACACTTTACGCACATTCAAGTTATAAAACGGGACTCGTCGAATCCGATATTGATTCGCTGAATGAAACAATAGCAATCTGCTCAGGAACAGGTTCAAAGCTAATCGTACTGGGCGATAACGCAATTCCTAAATTCAGTTTGGTAACTCCGGCTTCGGGATTCTCATGCACTTTAATATCGTCAGGGAGTTTTAACGGCAAAAAGGGAAACTTACTCGATTCAATTTTGGACAACGAAAAAGTAAGCGACTTTTCTCACATAGGTTTTCAACAATATAAATACGATCCTCTCAAATTACACACACTAAGGGAGCGGTATTTCGAAACGCTGAGATTGGGATTGTTGAGAGAGAGCCTTCCTGCGGCAGAACCACTTATCCGCGGAAAAGAGTATATCTTCTTCGATATGAACAGCATAAGAGTAAGCGACTTTCCCGAAAATCATGAAAAAGCGCCAAATGGGCTCTATGCCGAAGAGGCTTGTCAATTAGGCCGCTACATAGGCATGAATCAAGAGATGAGAATTTGTTACATTTTCGGTTATAAACCGGAATCATTGCCCGAATCTTCATCTTCGCAACTGGTTGCCGAAATTATTTGGCATATATCGGAAGGCGTGGCATCTTCGGTAGAAGAGGACCCTTCAAAAAGCGAAAAAGATGAATATTTCCACCGAAAAATTATAAGTATGGGCGACGAAGGTCAAGATATGATTTTTGTTACAAGCTCTTTTTCAGGCAGATGGTGGATGGAGATTCCGGAGTTTAAAAATAACAGGACTCGTTATGTTCCTTGTTCTCTCTCAGATTATCAAAGTGCTTGCAATGGCGAAGTTCCGCTACGTTGGATATTCTTTTTTCAAAAAATTAATCCCAATTAATTACAAATTATTACTATATTTGTGACCAAACGTATTAATTAATTACAATTATGCCTAAATACCAAATAGACCAGGTCGATCAAAAAATCCTCTCATTTTTGGTTAAGAATGCAAGAATGCCATTTTTGGAAATTGCCCGTGAATGTGGCGTTTCGGGAGCTGCAATTCATCAGAGAGTCAAGAAAATGGAAAATCTCGGGATTATTACAGGTTCCAGACTTTTGGTTAAACCAGCAACTTTAGGCCTTAATGTGTGTGCTTTTGTTGGAGTGAGTTTGTCGCAAGCAAACCATTATCCGTCGGTAATTGAGGCTTTAAAAAAGATTCCCGAAGTTGTAGAGTGTCACTTTGTAACCGGAAAGCACGCTTTAATGCTTAAAATTTATTGTCTGAATCATGATCACCTTATGGAGATCCTTATCAATACCATTCAAAACATTCCTTCGGTAGAACAAACAGAGACCCTGATATCTCTGGATGAGGCTATTGAAAGACAGGTTTGGGTTAAGGAGTACCCCTCTTCTAAACCTGCATCTGCAAAGAAGCGTTAAGAATGCCTTCGGCAAATATTAAATCCTGAGGTTCAGTTATTTTTATATTGATTTTACGCCCCTGTGCCAATTGGATTATATTTCCCGCATATTCAACAACCGACGCATCGTCGGTAAATTCAGGCTTGTATGCAATATTATATGAGTCGATTAAAATGTCTGAATGAAAAATCTGAGGAGTTTGTATCATTACAAGCTCCTCTCTGTTTACCGGAATACTTGTATTCTCCGACACCTTCCTTATTGAATCGGCCGGTTTAACTCCCGGGATAACAGCGGGATAGATATCTGCCAAATTAAACATCTGCTCAATAAATTCAGTTGACGCAAATGGTCTTACTCCGTCGTGTACTGCTACTACTCCGCCTCTTTCGACATATTTCAGGGCGTTTTTAACGGAATGAAAACGGGTTATACCGCCTGAAACTACAGTATGTTTGAATACAAAATCATTATCTCTGCAATATTTTTTCCAAAACTCCTTTGCTCCGGCAGGTAAAACGAGTATTATTTCGACAGGAAAAGGTAGTGATAGAAAATTATTGATCGTATGAACAATTACAGGCTTTCCGCCAATTTCAAGAAATTGTTTGGCTACGCCGCCTCCCATTCTTGTGCCTGATCCTCCGGCGGTTATTATGGCGTAATATTTTTTGCTCATTTTATTGTTTTAGACACAGCAAAATTAAGGAATAATAGTTTTATTTTTAGTAATTTTGTGGATATTTAAAATTTTATGGAGATACGGAAGATAACGCGCTCGCTTATATCGGTTTATAACAAAGAGGGGCTTGATGAAATTGTTTCAAAATTAGTTCAGTTAAACGTGGAGATTTGTTCAACGGGAGGCACTTATGACTACCTTAAAAAAATGGGAGTCAAGGCTACTGCCGTAGAAGATATTACCGGCTATCCGTCTATTTTGGGCGGCAGAGTCAAGACTTTACATCCGAAAATTTTCGGAGGAATACTTGGAAGGCGCGACAATCAGTCTGATATTGATAATTTTAACGAATACGATATTCCGGCAATCGACCTTGTGATTGTCGATTTGTATCCGTTTGAGGCAACTGTTTCGGCAGGATTACCTCATAAAGATATTATCGAAAAAATTGACATCGGAGGGATTTCTCTCATAAGGGCTGCGGCTAAAAATTATAAAGATGTTATAATTGTTCCTTCTAAGGATTCATATCCTGCTCTTTTAAATTTACTCAATGAAAAGGGTGGCGATAGTAATATTGAAGATCGTTTCGCTTTTGCAGCCGAAGCTTTTAACATAAGCTCTCATTACGATTCCGCAATATTCAACTACTTTAATAAGGAGGGTGGAATATCTGCCTTTAAGGTAAGTGAGAGGGAGAGTTATCCTCTGCGATACGGAGAGAATCCTCATCAGATGGCTCAGTTTTTCGGACAAAAAAGCATATTGCCTCAGCAACTGTGGGGTAAAGAGCTCTCTTATAACAATCTTCTTGACCTTGAAGCATCGTTGGAGCTTATTGCCGATTTCCAGGAGCCTACTGTTGCAATCATAAAACATAATAACGCTTGCGGATGTGCAAGTAGAGATAATCTGCTTAAAGCATGGGAGGCTGCTCTTGCCGCCGACCCTGTATCGGCATACGGTGGCGTGATTGTGGCAAACCGGGAGGTCGATACCTCAACGGCAGAGGCTATGAATAAAATCTTCTTCGAAATTGTATCGGCTCCCTCTTATACCAATGAAGCCCTTGAAATCCTTAAAGAGAAGAAGAACAGAATTATTCTTGTTACCAAAGATATAAAGTTGTCGGGTAAAAAGTTCCGCAGTTTATTGGGAGGAGCGCTAGTTCAGGATAGAGATGCTTTTGTTGAGACACCGCAAATCCTTACAAATGTGACTTTGGCTGCACCAAGCGAAAATGAGGTTCAGGATTTACTCTTTGCAAATAAGCTTGTTAAACACTCAAAATCAAACGCAATAGTTCTTGCCAAAGACAAAACACTAATTGCAAGCGGCATTGGCCAAACGTCTAGAGTAGATGCGCTAAAACAAGCAATTGTAAAAGCAGGTGAATTCGGCTTCTCAGTTGAGAACTCAGTAATGGCATCCGATGCCTTTTTCCCTTTTGCCGATTGTGTTGAGATTGCACATAAGGCGGGTGTTAAAGCGGTTATTCAACCGGGAGGTTCGATCAGGGATAAGGAGAGCATAGATTACTGCAACTCAAACGGAGTGGCAATGGTAACTACCGGAATAAGACATTTTAAGCATTAAAATAATATAATATATGGCATTTAATTTTTTAACACAAGAGTTGGCTATCGATCTTGGAACTGCCAATACAATAATGTATATGAACGACAAGATTGTCGTTGACGAGCCTTCGATTGTGGCAATAGATCAAAATTCGGGCAAGCCTATCGCATTTGGACAAAAAGCCAGGCTCATGCACGGAAAGACTCACGCAAACATAAGAACCGTACGCCCCTTGAGAGACGGAGTTATTGCAGATTTTAACGCTGCCGAGCAGATGATTAGAGGTTTCATCAAAATGATTAACTTCAAAAGCCCTCTCTTTACCCCTTCACTTAAGATGATTGTTTGTATTCCTTCAGGCAGTACTGAGGTTGAGATTCGTGCGGTAAGGGACTCATCGGAGCATGCAGGCGGCAGAGATGTATATCTTATCTACGAACCGATGGCAGCTGCATTGGGTATCGGACTCGACGTAGAGGCTCCTTCGGGAAATATGGTTGTAGATATCGGAGGGGGAACAACCGAAATCGCGGTTATTTCGCTGGGAGGTATCGTGTTTAACCAAAGTATCCGCGTGGCGGGCGACGTATTTACTTATGATATTCAGCAGTACATGCGTCAACAACATAATATCAAAATTGGTGAACTTACAGCCGAAGATATTAAAATAAAGGTAGGAGCAGCCATTTCCGATTTAGACGAAGTGCCTGAACCATATATCGTAAGAGGTCCGAATCTTATGACTGCACATCCTGTTGAGGTTGCTGTAACCAGTCAGGAGATTGCACACTGTCTCGACAAATCGCTCGCAAAAATAGAATCTGCCGTAATAGCAGTATTGGAGCAAACTCCGCCTGAACTCTATGCCGATATCGTTCAAAAAGGGGTTTTCCTCACAGGAGGAGGAGCGCTTTTAAGAGGCCTGGACAAGAAACTATCCGATAAGATAAACATTAAATTTCATATTTCGGAAGATCCTTTGCATGCTGTGGCAAGAGGCACAAGTATCGCTCTTAAGAATTCGGACAAACTGCCATTCCTTATGAGATAGTAAGAAAATGCCGATAAGCAGAATACCCTTCATAAAAAAGATAACTTCATTTGCATTGTTTATTGCACTTGAAGCTATTGCTTTGGTATTGGTTGCAAATTCGAGCATATTTCAGCAAAGCAAGTTCGTGGGAGCTTATATGGCTGTTTACAAGGGCATTTCAAGCATAAATTCTGGCATTTATTATTACTTCAGCCTTAAAGAGGTAAATGCCGAACTTATGAAAGAGAACAACAGTCTGTTGGCTCAGCTTGAAAAATATAAGTCCCTTGACGATTCGCTGCTTATCGAAAAGGCAAGTGTCCCCAAAAATGTAAGCTTCGAATACATAAGTGCCAAAGTCGTTTCTAACAGCATAAATAAAAAGCACAATTTTCTTATAATAGACAAAGGTTCGGCAGATGGTGTCCAAAAAGATATGGGAGTGGTCTCTCCTTCGGGTGTTGTGGGAGTTGTGGGGTATGTATCCAAAAACTACTCAATGGTAATCTCTTTCCTCAACATAAATCAGAGCGTGAGTGCAAAGATTAACACCTCGGGAGCATTCGGTCCTCTCATTTGGGATGGAAAAAGAATCAATTATGCATTATTGACCGAGGTACCTCAGCACATAAGATTTATGCCGGGCGATACTGTTTCTACCAGTGGTTTTTCGACAATTTATCCGCCCGATATTCCAATTGGAACTGTCCGAAAATCCAAAATTATAAAAGGGACTTACCATGAGATTCAGGTGCATCTTTTCCAGGATTTCAGTACTATAGAATTTGTAAGAGTAGTTATTAACAAAAATAAACCAGAGCTTGAAAGCTTGACTAAGCCAGATGAAACAACTGATAATTGACATAATACAGTTCCTTCTGCTTGTAGCTGCTCAAATTCTGGTCAGCTCATTTGTTAATTTCGGCCCATCGGTGCTGATTTGTTTTTACCCTTTTTATATTCTCTCGAAAACACCAAAAACACCTATAAGTCAAATACTTATAACGTCGTTTATTTTAGGATTACTTATCGACTTCTTCTCAAACGGAATTCTGGGACTTAATGCATCGGCTTCGGTTTTCCTCGCCTTTATTCAACCGGGACTAATGAAGATAATTCTTCGGTCCGGCGATATGGATAAACAAGCCAGGCCGGGCCTGTATACCTCAGGAGCTACCCGTTATATTATTTACATATTGACAGGACTAACGTTTCACCATATTTTTTTGACAATAGTTGAAAACTTCGGAACACCGTTTGTTGCAGACAGTATTTTACGAGTATTGTTCAGTGTAATCTTGAACACAATAATAATTCTCCTTATCGATTACGGAATTTTCTATAAGAAACATTAACGAAAGATGGGTCTGGAGATTAAAAAGAGATCAATTTTAATAATCGGAATTCTGGTGGTTGCACTTTTGATTCTGATTCAGCTTTTTAATATCCAAATTATTGACGATCAATATAAAATTAATGCCGATAACAACGCATTCCGTTACGACGTAAGGTATCCGGCCCGCGGGTTGATTTTGGACAGAGAGGGACGCATAATGGTTGGGAACGAAACAGCTTATGACATTATGATTACCCCATTTGAGGTTAAACAGT
>CAZOOH010000019.1:0-17330 GCA_964581375.1 uncultured Muribaculaceae bacterium | reverse complement strand
CTTTTGAGTGTTTGTTGTAGCGTGAACTGTAGTCATAAGACCTTCAACAATACCGAAATTGTCGTTAAGAACTTTAACTATTGGAGCAAGACAGTTTGTAGTACAAGAAGCATTTGAAACCATAGTTTCACCTGCATATTTTTTATGGTTAACACCATAAACGAACATAGGAGTTTCGTCTTTTGAAGGAGCAGACATAATAACTCTTTTTGCACCGGCATCAAGGTGAGCCTGGCACTTCTCGGCTGTTAGGAAAAGTCCTGTTGATTCTACAACATACTCAGCACCAACTTCGCCCCATTTAAGATCGGCCGGATTTTTCTCGGCTGTAACTCTGATTGGGTTTCCGTTAACAATAAGTTTACCGTCTTTAACCTCTACTGTACCCGAAAAACGACCGTGAACAGTATCGTACTTTAGCATATAAGCCATATAATCGACATCAATAAGGTCGTTAATTGCTACAACCTCAATGTCTTTTCTCTCTTGAGCGGCACGGAATACTAATCTTCCGATACGACCGAAACCATTGATACCTACTTTAATTTTTCCCATTATAAAATATAATTTTTGTTAAACAATTCCAAATAAATCTGCTGCAAAGATATAAAAAAATGAAAAGGGGCAACAATAAACCCACAAAAAAATATGCAAAAATCCGGCCAAATTCACTACCTTCGCGCTATATGGAGAAGAAAAGAAAAATATTAATTACCAACGATGACGGAGTGAAATCTAACGGTATTTCGGCCCTTATCGATATGATGAAACCATTCGGCGAAATTACTGTAGTAGCTCCATTCGAAGCAATGTCCGGTATGTCGGCGGCTCTCACAATCGGGAAACCTTTAAGATTAACCGAATTGAAAATTGAAGATGGTCTTAAAATCTATGCATGCACAGGAACTCCTGCCGATTGTGTAAAAATGGCAATGAATCAATTATACAAAAACGAGACTCCCGATTTACTTGTTTCCGGCATCAATCATGGTTCGAATGCATCGATTGCTGCCCTTTATTCAGGCACACTTGGTGCTGCCGCAGAAGGTACAGTTTACGGAATCCCTTCAATCGGATTTTCGCTCTGTTCACACAGTCCTAAAGCCGATTTTACTGTCGCAAAAAAATTCGGTGCCATTATTCTTGAGCACTATTTGAAAAATCCGGCTAAGGCAGATACTTTTCTCAACGTAAATTTCCCCGATGTTAAAGAGGAGCAGGTTAAAGGTATAGTATTTGCTCATCAGGGTAAAGGACAATGGATAAAAGAGTTCGAAGAGCGTACCGACCCGTACGGCTTTAATTACTACTGGATGACAGGAGAATTCTACAACCTTGAACCGGAAGATTTTAAAGCAGACCACAACATAATCGAAAAGAATTACATCAGTATTGTTCCACATAAAATTGACACAACCGACTACAATGAAATTGAGAGATTAAGTTCTCTCTGGAATATTTAAAAATGAAATACTACATAATTGCCGGTGAAGCATCCGGTGATCTTCACGGCTCAAATCTTATAAAAGGACTCAAAATTGCCGATCCTTCGGCAAACTTCAGAGTATGGGGTGGAGACCTTATGAAGGAGGAGGCCGGTTCTCTTGTAAAACATTATAAAGAGACTGCAATTATGGGTTTCCTTGAGGTAGTGACACATCTGGATAAAATCCTCGTAAATCTGAGAAATTGCAAAAAAGATATCTTAAATTACAATCCGGACGTAGTAATTCTTATAGATTACCCCGGTTTTAATTTCAGAATTGCAGAATTTGCAAAAAAAAGAGGAATTAAGACTTTTTACTATATTTCGCCCAAGGTCTGGGCTTGGAAAGAGGGCAGAATAAAAAAATTAAAGAAATTCGTCGATTTGCTGTTTATAATTTTTCCATTTGAAATCGAGTATTTTCGCAAAAAGAAAATTCAAGCAATTTACAACGGTAATCCTTTAATGGACAGCATAATGTCCCATCCTTTTAACGAAGAGAGCAGGAGCGATTTTTTTACAAGACATCAATTGCAGGATAAGCCGTATATCGCACTCCTGGCAGGAAGCCGAAAAGGAGAGATTGATTATATGATGCCTCGGCTTAGAGCTTTAGAAAAACTTCTTCCTCAGTACAATTTAATTCTTGCAGCAGCCCCATCTGCCGAACTTTCATACTACGATAAATTTCTTAAAAGCTCAAAAATTAAAGTTATTAAGGGCGATACTTATGCAATTCTGAAACATGCATGCTCAGCTGTGGTTAACTCAGGAACAGCAAGTCTTGAAGCAGCAATAATTGGCACACCACAGGTTGTTTGTTACGGAGGAAGCGAAATATCGTACCAAATTGCTAAGCGGTTTGTAAAACTTAAATATATTAGTCTGGGTAATCTTATTCTCGACAAGCAGGCATTTGCAGAGCTTATTCAACATGATTGCACTCCGGAAAACATATTCACAGAGTTGCATAAAACATTTTCGGGTCACTACAGAGAAAAAATGATAAAAAACTACAATAAAATCAGAGAGAGATTGGGTGGAGAGGGTGCCTCATTAAAGGTTGCCAAGTCGATGGTAGACGAATTGAAGTATATTAACAAACACACATTCTATACAAGCTATTATTCAAGCCCTCTTGGACTTTTGAAAATAATTTGCGATAAAGAATCCCTTGTTTCCGTTACACATTCCGACGAACAAATAAAGGATATTCATGGAAGTAATCATCCGATTTTGAGTAAAACAATTCAGCAACTTGACGAATATTTCGACAATAAAAGAAAGGTGTTCGATTTACCAATCAAACTAAGCGGAACAGAATTTCAAAACAAAGTTTGGAGTGAACTTGCCAAGATACCATTCGGGAAAGTAAAAACTTATGGCGAAATTGCAAAACTTGTTAATTCGGAAAATGCGAGCAGAGCTGTCGGATTAGCTTGCAAAATGAACCCTATAATCATCATTCTGCCATGCCATAGAGTTCTCGGTGCAAATCACGAACTTACTGGATTTGCGTTGGGAATTGACAAAAAACTCTTTCTGCTGAATCACGAAAAAGCTTACATTTACGGCGACAATAATATATTTTCAAATGAAAATTAAGTGTTATAAATACCAGGGAGCAGGAAACGATTTTGTAATAATCGATAACCGTGACGGTGATATCTATTTATCGCAACCTCAGATTAAACACCTCTGTGACAGACGTTTCGGTATCGGAGGTGATGGATTAATGCTGCTAGGTTTTTCAAAAAGCTTCGATTTTTCTATGAAATACTATAATGCCGACGGTTTCGAAGGGACAATGTGCGGTAACGGTGGCAGATGCTTGATTGCATTTGCGGCAAGAATGGGTATAGACAAATATAACTTTGAAGCGATTGACGGCCCTCACACAGGTCAAATAATCAAATACTCCCCTTTAGAGTCAACAATTGAATTAGGATTAACAGATGTTTTTCAGATTAAAGATATTCCTCCCGATAAATATTTCTTAAACACCGGTTCTCCGCATTTGGTAATATTTCCGGAAAATTTTTCCGATACCGATGTCGATAAAGAGGGGCGATACTGGAGACACCATTTTATAGAAGGCGGCACAAATGTAAACTTTGTAAAAGTATTAGAAAACGGACTTTTTGTGAGAACGTTTGAAAGAGGTGTAGAAGCCGAAACCTACGCTTGCGGAACAGGTATATCGGCCTGTGCAATTGCCTTTGACCAAAGGTGTAAAAAAGATTTCTTCGGAAATTATATTGTAAATAAAGTTGATGAAGATATTTATGAAATAAAAGTTGAGGCACCCGGAGGCAAATTGTCGGTAAAGTATAAATATGAAGGAGGTACAAAGTACACAAATATCAGACTTACCGGACCTGCCACTTTTGTTTATGAAACCACAATAGAAATTCAAGAGCTATGAAAACAGCAATATTTCCCGGCTCATTCGACCCGTTCACTTTAGGGCACATGGATGTTTTGCTCTCCTCACTAAAATTATTCGACAAAATAATAGTTGCTGTAGGACATAATATTCAAAAAAAGGGATTTTACACAGTCGAAGAGAGAGTTGAAATCATTAAAATGGCAACAAAGGGAATTGATAATGTAATTGTTACATCATACAGAGGCTTAACTGTCGATTTTTGCAAACAGCAGAATGTCAATTATATAATCAGAGGCCTTCGAACTACTACAGACTTCGAACTTGAAACAGTCATTTCTCAGGCAAACTCAAGAATCAATCCCGACATTTTAACAGTATTTATCCCTGCAGGCAACGAATCTTCGTTCATCTCTTCGACCGTAGTCAGAGATTTACTTGAAAACGGCGGCGATGCAACTCCTTTTATGCCGGCCAAAGTAGATTTGAAAAAAATCAGAAAATAAAGAGATGGCCAAAAGATATATAGTTTTAACCGGTATCTTTTTGTTGGCAGTTTCATCCCTCTTTTCGCAGATAAATTCATCGGCAAAAGACACGAATCTGCTTAAAGTAAACGGTTACATAAATAAAATAATCGAACAGACACCTCCTGTTCCCGATTCGCTCATCAAGATTAGTGACTTTCTTATAGGAGTTAGTAAAGACAGCGTCATGAAAACTTATGTAGCAAGGTACTTGTTCGAAAAATTTTACAACTCCCCTATTATGGGAATGGAGGCTCCGGCAATATATTTGGCTAAAAATTATTTTTTAAACGGGAAGCTTAAAGGGTTCAATTCATCGGACCTTGAAACCCTCACACTGTTCGTTGAGTTCAATAAGAACTCCCTTATAGGAATGGATGCCCCCGATTTAAAAATGGAAACCGTTTCGGGAGATTCAATAACGCTTTGGAGCATAAAATCGCAATACACCCTACTCTATTTTTATGACGACGAGTGTAGCGTTTGTCGTTCCGAAGCTCCAAAAATCAAAAACGTTCTAAAAGAGTTCTCAAACCTCGATATTTCGGTTTTTGCAGTATACGTTCAATCTTCAAAGGTAAATTGGAAGGCAGATATCAGCAAAAGCTATCCTCCTGATTCTCTCGCAGGCCACAAATGGAATTTCCTTTGGGACACCCTCATGCAGAGCGACTACCAACGTTTATACGGAGTTATCAGCACTCCCAAACTCTTTCTTATTGATCAACAGAAGAAAATTGTAGGCAGGAATTTGAGGGCTTCATCACTGGGAGACCTTTTGAGAACCCTGAGCATAAATGAAGATGACCAGAAAAGCAGATTAGTCATGTTTTTTTATGACTATTTTAAAAATTTCAATATTGCCGACACAAACTCTCTTAACACAGCTTTTGCTGCACTATACGATCGTTCAAAAGATGATAAAGAGCTGTTCAGAGGTATCTTTTCGGAATTGTATCTATTTTTAAAATACTCTGTCGATGTAAATCTTAAAAACGGTGCAGTAACACTGGCACAAAAATATATATTGGCAAAACCCGAACTTTGGAATGCCGATTATATTGCAAAAACACGTAAAAGTATCGAAGCGGCTCTCAAGAACCCATACGGAAGTGTTGCCCCTTCACTCAATTTGTACACCATTAAAGGGAAAAAGGCAACAACAGGAAAAATTAAAGCCGATTCATTGATTTTGGTCTTTTTTGACATAGCCTGTCCAATTTGCGACAGAGAGAGAGAGGAGTTGCAAAAGCTTTACCCTATATATAAATCAAAAGGGATAGAGGTAATTTTCGTTTATACGGGAACCAATATCGCCGGCCTTAAAAAGTATATTGCACAAAACAAAATTGAGTGGATAACCCTGTGGGACAAAAAGGAAAACTCCGGAATTTACGACAAATTCGACCTCTCCGGAGTACCGGCAGTATATCTGCTTAACGACAAAAAGCAGATACTCGCTAAAGACTTAAATATTAAACAATTAAATTCTTATATAAAATGATTTCCGGAAAATATGAGGAGCTAAGGCAAGAACTCTTAAAAGTTATTCCAAAACAGAGGATGTTGCACGATCCGTTAAGTACACTAGCTTTCGGGACAGATGCATCATTTTACAGACTCATACCGAAATTGGTAATTCTGGCCAACAACGAAGAGGAGATTGTTGCGATTAACTGCGCTGCAAACAAATTTAATATTCCTGTAACATTCAGAGCTGCAGGAACATCACTCTCAGGACAAGCCATTTCAGACTCCGTTCTTGTGGTGGCCTCACACGGCTGGGAAAAACACGAAATTCTTGAAAGTGGCAACAAGATACGTTTACAGCCCGGAATCAGAGGATTCAGGGCAAACGGATATCTGGCAAAATTCGGACGTAAAATTGGTCCCGATCCTGCTTCAATCGACAGCGCAATGATTGGAGGAATTGCTGCAAATAATGCCAGCGGTATGTGTTGCGGTGTTTCGGAGAATTCATATAAAACCCTTGCCGATATTCGGATTGTACTTGCAGACGGTACTTTGCTGGATACCTCTTCACAATCGAGCAGGGAGAACTTCCTGAAAACTCACTCAAAACTTATTGCCGATTTGGAGAATCTTTCAAAGAGAGTAAACCTTGATGAGACACTCGGCAATAAAATAAGGCATAAATTTAAGATGAAGAATACCACCGGTTACAGTCTCAATGCACTTACAGACTATACCGACGGATTCGAGATTCTCAAACATCTGATTATTGGATCGGAGGGCACTCTGGCATTCATTTCGGACATTGTTTACAATACAGTTGTCGAACATCCGTTCAAAGCCCTTGCTCTGATGATTTTCCCCGATATTGAGAGTGCCTGCAAGGCAGTAATTAAGCTTAAAAAACAACCGGTATCGGCGGTAGAAATTATGGACAGAGCAAATATACGCTCTGTGGAAGATTATAAAGGTGTTCCCGAATATCTGAAATCATTGTCCGAAGGAGCATGTGCACTTTTAGTAGAGTCAAGATCGTCCGACGAAACCGAACTGAAAAAAAATCTGCACTCGATAAAAGAGAGCATTTCCGATATTCCTTTGGAAATACCTTATGAATTTACTTTCGATAAAAAAGAGCAGGCGATATTGTGGAAAATTCGTAAAGAGTCATTCCCAACAGTAGCAGGCATGAGAAAATCGGGAAACACACCTATAATTGAGGATGTTTGTTTTCCAATCGAAAAACTTGCCGAAGCTACACTTGCTCTTCAGGGATTGTTTGCAAAACATGGTTACAATGAGGCGGTAATCTTTGGACATGCGCTGGAAGGGAATCTGCACTTCGTATTTAATCAGGACTTTGGCATCGAAAGTGAAGTAGAGCGCTACGGCCGTTTTATGGACGATGTTGCTTCTCTGGTTGTCGATAATTATGACGGATCACTTAAGGCAGAGCACGGAACCGGCAGAAACATGGCTCCTTATGTCGAAAAAGAGTGGGGAAAAGATGCTTATGAGTTAATGAAGGAGATTAAGCAGATTTTTGACCCTAAGGGCATTCTGAATCCGGGAGTAATTTTAAATAATGACTCAAAAGTCCATTTAAAAAATCTCAAACCTGTTCCTTCAATCAGAGAGGTAGCCGATCAGTGTATGGAATGCGGATTTTGCGAAGGTGTTTGCGTTTCGGAGGGCTTCACATTATCGCCAAGACAAAGAGTCGCCACATACAGAGAGATTGAGAGACTTCGCCGGACAGGCGAAGAGCCGCACATTGCCGCCGAAATGAACAGGCTCTATCAATATAAAGCATTAGATACATGCGCAACAGATTCACTTTGCTATGTAAAATGTCCGTTACATGTAGATACAGGAAAATTGGTGAAGGAGTTGCGACATGAGGGTCACTCTGCATTCGGTGAAAGAGTGGCGGTTGCAATAGCAAGGAACATGGGTGCTGTCACTCTGTTTATGAGGTATGGTCTGACGCTATTTTACTGGGTGAGATTGCTGTTTGGGAAGAGACTCTTCGGCTCGATTGCAACCGCCCTCCACAAGATTTCGGGAGGATTAGTCCCTTTGTGGAATCAATATTTTCCAAAGGGTACCTCACGAGGAAGCTTCAAATCGTCACAAATGAAGAGTATTACTTCAGTTGAATCCGAAGAGGAGCTTAAGGTGGTCTACTTCCCTTCGTGTATAACAAGAAGTATGGGAATCTCAAAAGAGTATTCAGGGGAAGTTGAGATTACAAAAATAACCGAAACACTTCTTAAAAGAGCCGGTTATCAAATAATATATCCGGAAAAGGTAAATACATTGTGTTGCGGTATGGCATTCAGTAGTAAAGGATACACTTCAGCAGGCAAAGAGTCTTCCGACAGGTTGGAAGCAGCACTTAAAGAGGCATCCGAAAACGGAAAATATCCTGTACTGTGCGATATGAGTCCATGTTTGTACACTATGAAAAGTAATTTTGGCGAAAGGCTTAAATTGTATGAACCTGCAGAGTTTATATCTAAGTTCTTAATGAATCGATTATCGTTCAGAAAGTTGGAGCGCAGAGTTGCAGTTTTTGCAGTTTGCAGTGCAAAAAAGATGGAGGTGGACGGATATTTAACTGAGATTGCAAACAAATGTGCTACCGAAGTTGTTGTTAATGACACTAATTGTTGCGGATTTGCAGGCGACAGAGGATTCTTGCTTCCTGAGCTTAACAAACACGGATTAAGATTTTTAAAAGAGCAGAGCAAGGATTGTGAAATAGGGTACGCAACCAGCAGAACTTGTGAAATAGGATTATCAAAAAACAGCGGTATATCCTATAAATCAATAATATATTTGGCAGAGGAGGCTTCAAGGAATGTTTAAAAGTTTGAAAGAATTTACCGACCTTTTGGAAAAAAAAGGAGAGCTTATAAGAATAAAAGAGTTTGTAGATCCGGTTTATGAAATTGCCGAAATTACCGACAGAATTAGTAAAGAACCAGGCGGCGGAAAAGCCTTGCTTTTCGAAAATACGGGAACTTCATTTCCGGTTCTGACAAATATGCTTGGTTCAAAAAAGAGGATTTCTCTTGCTTTGGGTGTTGAATCACCTGAGTTGATAGAGGAATTTATAGGCGATTTATTCCGTGAGATTCTCACCGAGCGCTCTTCTTTGATGGACAAATTAAAAATTCTGCCTGTTCTAAAAGAGGCGTCACAGTGGTTTCCCAAAAAGAGCAAAGGGCATGCAGCATGTCAAGAGGTGGTTTTCATGAAACCTGAAATGAGCAGACTCCCTGTTCTTAAGTGCTGGCCCGATGATGGCGGGCGCTTCGTAACGCTCCCGCTGGTTCACACAATTGATCCTGTAAACGGCTCCCGAAATGTTGGAATGTACAGGATGCAGGTATTTTCGGAAGATTCAACAGGAATGCACTGGCACCGTCACAAGACCGGCGCCCGCCACTTCCGCGACAGTAAAATGAATAAAGTACCTGTTGTTGTTTGCCTTGGCGGCGATCCGGTTTACACCTATGCAGCCACTGCACCACTACCCGAAGGAATTGATGAGTACCTGCTTGCCGGATTTCTCAGGAACAAACCGGTAGTATTAACTGAGTGCCTCACACAAGACATGTGGGTTCCTGCCGATTGCGATATTGTAATAGAGGGTTATGTCGATAAATCCGAGCCGCTTGTAACCGAAGGCCCCTTTGGCGACCATACAGGATTTTACTCACTTGCCGATCTTTACCCTACTTTCCATATAACTTGTATCAGCCATAAAAAAGATGCAATTTACCCGGCAACTCTTGTTGGAATTCCACCACAGGAAGACAAATACATAGCTCTGGCAACCGAAAAAATATTCTCTGAACCTATTAAGTTTTCGATGGTTCCCGAAATGACCGATTTTTACATTCCCGAAGAGGGTGTCGGACACAACTTTGCAATTGTAAAAATCAAGAAAAGTTACCCGGGGCAAGCTATTAAAGTTGCCCATTCGCTCTGGGGTGCCGGGCAGATGATGTTCAACAAAATAATGATTGTCACCGACTTAGATATTGACATAAGAGACTGGAACAAAATTTTTGAACTAATTGCAAATCACTATGTTCCGGGCCGGGACACCCATTTCAGCCGGGGCCCGCTCGATGTACTTGACCACGCAGCTCCGCAAACAGGTTACGGCGGAAAGCTTCTTCTGGACCTTACCGCTAAACTCCCCGAAGAGAGAGGTAACGGACCCGAAAGTTTATCTGCACAGAAAACGGTAAATTTCACCCACGATCCAAACGAAACATCAGGAGCAATAAATATAATTCTCGACAAAGAGGTTCCGTTGATTGACCAATATGTATGTTTATGGATTTGGGGCAACAACTGTGACCCGGTAAGGGATTCATCGTTTGTCGACGGCAGATTAATCCTTGACGCAAGGGCAAAGAAGAGAGACGAAAAAGGTTTGGTACGCGAATGGCCAAAGGTTGCCGTAAGCTCACCCGAAACCATCGAATCTGTAGACAACAAATGGAGCAGTCTTGGAATTGGAGAGTTTATCGCCTCCCCTTCCCGTAAATATTCAGCCTTATCAAAATAGCCAACCCGAGAAAGAGAAACATCGAGTAATAGGCAATACGTCCGATTACATCGCCGTATTTTACAAAGAGGGTAATCTTATCGTTAAGGTTAAGGTTCCCTCTTAAATATGCGGGTTCCCACCATTTTGTCTGTTGAATAACATCGCCTCGCTGGTCTATGAGCGCCGAGATTCCTGTATTTGCACTTCTTGCAATCGAACGTCTTGTTTCGATAGCTCTGAGCGATGCGTAGCGCAGATGCTGTTTATAGCCCGGAGTATCTCCCCACCATCCGTCATTGGTAATTATCGACATAACATTTGCTCCGTTTTGGACATACTCTCTGTAAAAATCGCCATAGATTGATTCATAGCAAATTGCAGAGCCAATTTTTATTTTTGAAGAGTAAATCGAAGCTTTTGCCGAATCACTCACATTATTTGAAACATTAGTAAATACTGTACGATGTTCTTGTGTTCCGTAGCTTCCTAAAGCACCTCCCAAATCGACCGTTAAATCGGAGATAAACGGCAGATATTGTGGATATGGCAGATACTCCACAAGAACTACCAGTTTTGATTTATGATAAAACTGAGGTTTACCGGTTGAGTCAAGGAAAATGGCTGTATTAAATGAGTCGTACCAATCGCCGCTGTTAGTCTTTCGGGCAGTATAAGTCGGTTTGGCAGTTTCGCTTCCCGTTCCGGGCATTCTGTATAAATCGACATAGAAAAAATGTGAAGTTGCACCAAAAATCATCGAAATTTTAGGATTCGATTTAATGAATTGATTAGCTCTCTCTATTGTTTTACTGCTTTCCGGCATATTTTCTATTACACCCGAAGTAAATGTTTCAGGAGCAACAGCAACATCAGTTGCAGGTGTTACTGCTTTTTCAAGAATTCCGAACAGTTTGTCGTCCTGTTCACCTTGGCTCATTCCCCCGAATTTATCGTTATAAGGATCAATATTCGGCTGAACAACAACAAATTCCTTAGGATTAACTCTCTCTTTGTAATTGTTGTACATTATCTGAGAGAAAATAAACGGAAAATGAATAACAAAAAGAGTAAGTCCGAATTTTATCCATTCGTTTCGCGACTTATTTACTGCCTGCTCATTAGAGGATTTGTTGCCTGTGGCTTTTCTGAAAAGTTTTGAAAACCTTGAAACAACTCCTGTGTATTCAAAAATCATAATATTGGTTACCAGAATCCAGAGCGAACCACCCAAAACACCTGTGAATTCGTACCATTGAATGTTTTTATGAGTAGATGCCAATCCGTTGCCCAGCGTAAGCCAAGGCCAGGAGATTTCGGCTTCAAAATAGAAGTGCTCCCATGCAAGCCAGGCTAAAATCAGAAAGATATAAGAGAGCGATTTGTTAGTTCTCTTTTCAAACCATCTGTACGCGCCGAAAATAAGCGCCATCTGCAATGAATTTAAAACAATTGCGGCAATTGCTCCCGGTAATGTTGCTTTATATATCCAGTAAGTGGTAAACAGATTCCAGAGGAAAAACATTGAGTAATAATATACCCAAACTCTTTTAACAGAATATTTACGGGAGAGCTTATGTATCTGCAAAAGAGGGAGTAAAGCCATTAACATCAGGAGGCCTGAATGTGGTACTAAATAGGGTACCGAAAGGAGGAGAACTCCTGTTAGAACAAGACTCCAAAGCAAAATTTTCTGATTTTTTGCCATATTTTACTATTTTTGTTTTCTTATATGCAAAGATAGTACCTCGCAAGATGATACAAAATTTTATTCTGGGTTTATTGGTTGGAATGGGATCTTCGATACCCCTGGGGCCGTTAGGAGTTATGTGTGTGCAAAAGACACTGAGTAAAGGGCGCAATTCGGGATTTTTAACCGGCGTAGGCGCAGCTCTTACCGATACAATTTTTGCTGCGTTCGCAATTCTAAGTCTTGCTGTAATTCAAGAGTTTGTAGATGAGTATGAAACTTATGTGCTGCTGTTCGGTGGAATAGTTGTAGCACTTATCGGTCTTAAAATTTACTTCACAAATCCCGTGAAAGAGCTGCGCCGCCGTAACGGAGGCAAAAAACATTTCGAAGATTTTCTCTCCGGGTTTCTTATGACAATAACTAATCCCGGTGCGGTTTTTCTGATACTTGGGCTCTTTGCGTTTGTGGGTATAAGCATAGACGGCGATTCTACAAAAGGCGAAATTACTGCCACGCTGTGGGGTGTTTTCGTAGGGAGTTCTCTTTGGTGGTTTATCTTAAGCACCGGAATAAATATCTTCAGAGCAAAATTCCGTTTACGCCAACTGGTTATGATTAACAAAGTTGCCGGTATTGTAATAATTGCACTCAGCCTCATCACCTTTTTCGAAGGAGTATGGCGCATAATCAAGGCTGCATTTAATTAAAAATCCGATAATAAATCATTACCTTTGCAGCCGCTTTCGGGTACAATGGTGCTACGAAAACTTAAACGGGGATGTTTTGGTTTTGACAGCAAATTGGATCGGAGTGTAAGCACGCAGAGCGTCGTGAAGCCGGCTCTATAATCCCGGAACACAAGCCGTAACTGGCAACAATAACTATGCACTCGCTGCGTAATTAAGCCAAGCTTAATCGCTTAATCGAACCGACAAGGTCGGTATCGACGAGTATCCCGCCGGAGTTTTCGCCTATTATCGCCCGGTATATGGGGTATCATTCAAACAGGATGCGGACGGTTACTCCCTTAACTCCGTCCCAAGATGAAGGGGATACGTTGCAGATGGCTTGCCTGTAAGCAGTCTGCCGCCGACAACCAAGAACAGGCTAAGCGCGTAGAAAGCATTTGGATGGTTTGTTTGGACGGCGGTTCGAGTCCGCCCATCTCCACAAAAGAGGGTGACCGGAATTAATTTTTGGTCACCCTCTTTTTTTATGCCTCCTCTTTTTTGCAGGAATTCGCAAACCTTGACCTGGCAGAGAGCCAAGCACCGACTCAGGCTTCCAAACCCTGCAACCGAACCAGACTCACCAAGACCTAGACTCAACAGGACCCACAACCAGAGAAGAGCGGGAAGGAGCGGGAAGAGCGGGAAGGACTGTGCCACAGTTTGATGCAACTTCCTGTTTATTAGTTGTTTAAAATTCTGAATTTAAGATAATCTTCAAAGTTCATTTTGCATGTATCTGTTTTTCTGACACTTACATCAAACTGTGGCAAAGTCCTTTTAGTTTATTTTGAACATTTGTTCATTATTTATATATTTGCACTCTATAAAAAACATGATTAATTCTTAATCAGAATTTCATTAACAAATGGCCAGGAAAAAAATCTGCCGAAAAATCCAAACAATCCCTGCAGTTGAGGGATACCGACCGATTTCATACGAAGAGATGGGGCATATTGACGAAATAATTATGTCACTCGAAGAGTATGAGGCGATTAAGCTATGTGATTATGAACAACTTACACAAGCTGAATCGGCCAAAGTTATGGGAGTATCCCGACCTACTTTTACAAGAGTTTACGAAACTGCACGAAGGAAGGTTGCCAAATCATTTGTCGAAGGGAGAGTAATCAGGTTTAAAGGAGGCGATTATGAATCGAGTATGTGGAACTGGTGCAACAAATGCAAATTAAATTATTCAATTGTCGAAGATGGCGATTCCGTTTGCCCCGTTTGTAATCCATACAGACAATCTGCTCAGTCAGTCAGCGAAGAGGTAATTATATGCTGCGAATCAGATTCTCAATATGAACTCTCAAACTCCGGGTTCGGTCGCAGCAATTGTTTAGGGTCATTAAAGTTCGGTAAAGAAATAATTGACTTTGAGACAAATAAATATGCAAACGAAAAGAGTAATGCAGGAATAAAATCTGCCGAATATATAAAAGAGAAGGGGTGTAAATTAGTAGTTGCTAACCACTTCGGAACAAAAGTCGATAATTATTTCAGGGAGAAGGGTGTGCAGATGGTTATTCCGTCTGACAATAACTCATTGAAACAAATTGTTGGCAAATACCGTGTTTTAAAAGCTAATACAAAAAAAAATAAACAATGAATATTATGAAAATAGCTGTTCCAACAAGAGAAAATGTAGTTGATAATCATTTCGGTCATTGTGAATACTACACAATATTTACAATTGATTCAAAAAATGAAATAGTTGAAAAAGAGATAATTCCATCGCCTCAAGGGTGTGGCTGCAAAAGTGATATAGCAGGAATTCTCGAAAAAGAGGGTGTTTCGGTTATGCTTGCAGGAAATATGGGCGGTGGAGCACTTAATGTACTCACTTCTCACAATATCAAAGTATTAAGAGGTTGTTCAGGTAATGTGGAAACAGTTGCAAAAGAGTATCTTTCCGGCAACGTGGCAGATTCGGGTATCGGTTGCAGTTCGCACGGAGAGTCACACTCATCGCAAGAACATACCTGTTCGCACAAATAGATAACACTTTAGCTTAATTTGGGTAAAGTTTCATATTTGTTTTGCAAATATTATATTTGTTTACCAAAACTTTTAATATGAAATTACTTACCAGATTCACACTTTGCATTGCAGCACTGTTGTCTGCTGTTTACATTAACGCCCAGGAGTTTACCTACAAACAGCCTCCGGTAGAAATCCTTGAACTTATTCAGGCACAACCCATCCCTGATGTTATTTTCAGCAATAACCAAAAAATGGGTGTAATTACACAACGTAACAGTTCAATGAGCGACCTGTCATACATTGCAGGTCCCGAAATACGAGTTGCAGGACTACGCATTGATCCAATCTTCAGTAACACGCGCCAGGTATTTGTCAACAAAATGTCACTCCTTAATGTGGAAACCGGAGTTACGACTGCAGTGGCAGATATTCCGGACAATGCAAGAATACTTAATGTAAAATGGTCACCATCGGGCAAATACATCTGCTTTACAAATAATGGAAAAGAGAGTGTTGAGTTGTGGAGAGTTGATGTGCTTTCGGCTAAAGCGGTAAAATTAAACGCATTACCACTGAATGCTGTATTGGGCGACCCTTACCTCTTTCTTGACGATGAAAGAATTCTTTACAAAAGTGTTCCGGGAAATGCAGGTCAGGTACCTTCAGCTCCCTTACTTCCCAATGGACCTGTTGTTCAGGAACATAAAGGAGGAGCTCAATCTGCACGAACAAACCCCGATATGATTACGTCATATTACGATGAGCAATTGTTTGAATATTACGCAACTGCTCAACTTACAATACTCTCAGAGGCAGGAAACGAAAACATTGGAAAACCTGCACTCTACAGAAATATTTCGCTTTCTCCTAACAAGGCATACATGATTGTAACAACAGTGAAGAAGCCTTATTCGTATCAGCGCGGTTTCCAATCGTATCCATATTTGAGTGAGGTAATCGGACTCGACGGAAAACAGGTAAAATTGCTTGAAGAGAATAAGACCGGCAATCTTTCGATGCGCCCGGACGAGGAGAGAGCTTCAGATTTTGTTTTTGAGAAACAACAAAAGGATTTAACAAAACAAAAAGATACTACAAAAAGCACTGCAAAGAAATATCGTGAGTCGGGATGGAGCTGGAGGGCAGATAAACCTCAAACACTTGTATGGAATGAGTCGGAGATGCCGTTGCGAGGCGGCCGCGGCCCCGGCCGCCAGGGTACAGGTGTTCAGCCTGCCGTCTCTGATTCAACTGCTTCGAATCAGGATGATTCAACTAAGAAGGATGCGCCTAAGCAGATTGTTTTTGTTTACCAGCAAGAGGCACCTTTTACAGGTGTTAAACAATTGGTAATTAAAAATGAGGGCAGAGTTGAAGGAATACTTTGGAATTCAGACAAATTTGCCGTTTTCACATCAACCGACACAAAAGCTAAACAGAGAGTTATGTACTCTTTTGTTCCTTGTGATACTACTTCAAAACCGCAGCCGATAATTTCTCAAACTACCGAGCAGGATACGACCGGCAAATTTCCGGTTATAGGCAGGCCTTACATGGTTACAAATACTTTTGGAGAGAAAGTTATATATTCCGACGAAAAAAACAACTTTATCATATTGACAGACAGTCGCCGCAGAGATGCAGCCGGCGACAACTTCTGGTTTATTGACAGACTTAACTTAAAGAGTAAAAAAACCGAAACTCTCTGGAGCGGGAAAGCTCCTTATATAGAGAGTGTTGAAGCAATTATTGATTTTAAAAACCTTAAATTTATTTCCAAAAAAGAGTCAGTAAACGATGTTCCAAACTATTTCGTGGTCGATTTGAAGGCAAAGAACTCCAGACAAATTACACAATTTTCAGATCCTTATCCGGCAGTGCAAAAAATGCAGAGGCGTTTCGTAGAATATAAAAGGGCAGATGGCTTGACACTTACAGCAAATCTGTATCTGCCAGCAGGCTATGACCCTTCAAAAGATGGCAAACTTCCAGTATTCATGTGGGGGTATCCTTATGAGTATAAAACAAAGGCAGAAGCCGAAAAGAGAAGAGCTGCCCGTTACGCTTTTGCAAGACCCGGTTATGCCTCTCCAATTTTCTGGGCAACGCAGGGTTACGCAGTACTTGACGATTTTGCTGTTCCAATTGTAGCTGAAGCCAAAAACAAAGAGCCAAACGACCGATTTTTGAAGGAGTTGATAATGGATGCAGAAGCGGTAATCAAATATATCGACTCAATTGGTGTGGGCGATAAAAACAGAGTTGCAGTCGGCGGACACTCATACGGAGCATTTATGACAGCAAATCTGCTGGCACATACGAAACTTTTCAAAGCCGGAATCGCAAGAAGCGGAGCCTACAACAGAAGTCTTACCCCGTTTGGTTTCCAGAGCGAACCGCGCAATTACTGGAAAGCTCAACAACTCTACAACGAAATGTCTCCATTCAACTATGCTGACAAAATAAAAGCCCCTATCCTAC